>CAYMVU010000090.1:0-1531 GCA_964394215.1 uncultured Gammaproteobacteria bacterium | reverse complement strand
TCCGGAAATACTGAAATACTATCCTGAGAATCCTCTTAATGGAGATTTAAAACATGAGTTGGTAAAGCTACTTCGATATAAAAATTAAGCCTTACCGGAGGGTGTACCAATATGGTCCCTCATCTCATCAGTCAAAGACCGGCGTAGGCGGTACTATTTCCTACCTCGGTAAGGCAGTACATTATAGTACATTTACTGATACAACAACACTGTATAATGTTACTCTATGTCAATATATCTTGCTTTACTCCGCGGTGTCAATGTCGGGGGGAATAATAAGGTCAGTATGGCAGAGCTTAAGAAGGTCTTTGAGGATCTGGGGTTTTCTGATATTCGGACGTATATCAATTCCGGCAATGTGATTTTCAAGTCAGAAGAGACTGATGAGAAGAAGATGGTAGAAAAGATCGAAAAGGGGATACTGGATCAATTCGGTCTGAGTATTCCGATTGTCGTGAGATCGAAGGAAGAGATTGACAGAGTAGCAGCCGAGATTCCTGCTGATTGGAAGAATGATCAGGAGATGAGGACTGATGTGATGTTTTTGTGGGACGAAATAGATAAGTCCGATGTACTTGATACCATCAAAGTCAATCCAGAGGTTGACACTCTCATCTACACAAAAGGAGCGGTCATCTGGCATGTACTTCGCAAAAACTACACCAAAAGCCGCATGAACAAAATCATCGGTACGCATTTTTACAAACATCTCACTGCCCGCAACGTCAACACCGTCCGCAAACTGCAGGAACTCATGAAGTAACAAACCCGTTCATGTATCATAAATATATGAAATATCATGCACAGGTCATGGAAGAGAAAAAACTCTGGTTTCGTGTCCAGATACTCATCCTGCTCACCCTCATGCTTATACCTGCTGTCTACATCCTCTCCGTAAGCATCCCAAGACTTCTCAACGGTTTGAGACTGATCGATCGCGGCACCTACACAATAGGAAAAGTGATATTTGTTGAGCCGCTTTGCAAATATCGGGATTATTATCACCGTGTCTGCTTCGTCCGCACAATAGAATTTACTGACAGCACGGGAGAAAAGAGACAATTCGAATCCTTCGGAAATCTCAACCTCAAATACAAAAAAGGACAATCTGTCGGTCTCTACTATGATCCCAACAATCCAGAAAGTGCCGTCATAGATGACAAATGGAGAATCATACGGCTCGAACTTCCCACAATTCTTTCGATGTCAATTGCCGTCGTGATATGGATCTTCTTCGGACTGATACCTGTTTTGAAACAGTATCAAAAGATTCGTGCTTGATTGAGCGTTTCTGTCCCCAAGATGCCCGGGACATCTTACGGGGAATTCACTCATCACTCAAGTCTTGCCGGCGGATTATTCGGATCCTTGACAATTATTCTGCTTTCATCAGAATATCCTGCAATACCTGCCGCTGCCAAAATCTCCGTCAGCTGCTCGATGCACGGAAGCATAGCCTGACCGTATATGCCGAACCCTTCAACCGTATGGATATCAGCGGTTTCGCGGTCCAACGTACTTCTTACTGCCG
>CAYMVU010000089.1:0-1621 GCA_964394215.1 uncultured Gammaproteobacteria bacterium | reverse complement strand
GACGGCCAATGGGTTGAGGTATTTAGTAAAAATCCGGATGCCAGCTTGGGTGAAGCAATAACCGAACATTTTCTTGTCGGAAAAGACCAGTCTAAATGCTATGTTACTGTTACTGAGACAGAAGGGACGATATCAAAGGCAATTATTGACTTCCCCGATGATCAATCAAGCGGTATGGAAGGAATGTTTGAAAAAACAAAATACTGCTCTGAAGATTATGCAAAAACAAACGGTATCAGGTATTTCTGGTACGATTCCGCTCACCCCGAAACATACCTCTTCTTCAGTATCGGACAGTATGGAATCCCCGTCACAAGCACAGAAAACTGGCAGGATACGGTACGATTGATCCGGATGCGTGAATAATGCGTTTAATTTGCGGGAAATGTCTGCTTGAAATTTTCTTCCTCATGGTTATAATCTAAGTATTCTTCTCATTGGCGAGAACTCTTCCTTACTTCACAGTGTTTGTGAAATCTATGACAGGACAATGATGCTCCTTCAAATCAATGAACGCGTTTTCGTGTTTGCGGGTTTGAATAATCAATTAGTACATTCCATAGACTCGTTCACCCGTATACCCGTTGACACAGCCATTTTCACCTATGATTACCTTATCTGAAGCAAAATCTCTAATCAAATCTAAGGATGTTCTGTTTATTGATCTAAAGTTTACCGATATTCGGGGAGTTTGGCAGCATATGACTATTGCTGCACGAGATTTTGAATCTGCAATTAAAAACGGTATCGGGTTTGACGGCTCGAGTATTCGCGGCTTTCAGGATATTTATGACAGCGATATGCTCCTTTTCCCTGATACGTCAACGATGTTCAAAGATCCTTTCTTCGAGAAGACTTTATCATGCATCTGCGGAATAGTTGACCCAATGACAGGTAAGCCGTTTGAGAAAGATCCTCGATATGCAGCAAAAAAAGCTGAAGAGTATTTGAAAAAATCAGGATTCGGAGATACATCTTATTGGGGACCTGAAGCAGAGTTTTTTCTGTTTGATGTGTTGAATATCCATTTCTCTCCTTACAGACAGCTTCTTGAACTTGAAAGTTCGGAAATTCCGGCTGATGATTATCTCTCTCGCGTACCCGGAGACGGATATCATATCCCTATGAAGCGAGGATACTTTCCGGCAGCACCGTTTGATAAACTCCAGGAATTCAGATCAGAGATGGTTGAGATTCTTGAAGAAATCGGGATAGAAGTTGAGGTGCACCATCATGAAGTCGCAGCAGCCGGTCAGGTAGAGATTGATCTTAAATATGACACCTTAGTCACGATGGCCGATAATCTTATGATTTACAAGTATGTAGCAAGAAACCTTGCAAAGGCTTATGGACTCGTTGCTGTTTTTCTTCCGAAACCGATTTATGGAGATAACGGATCCGGTATGCATACACACCAGAGCATCTTTAAAGCGGGAAAGAATATCTTTTTCGATAAAAAAGGCTATGGGGGACTATCGAAGTTGGGTCATGCGTATGTGGCCGGATTATTGACACATATCGATGGGCTGCTTGGTGTGACAAATCCGACAGTTAACTCGTATCGGAGACTTGTCCCTCACTTTGAGGCACCCACAGCCGTCGCATTCTCCGCCAGAAACCG
>CAYMVU010000088.1:0-1646 GCA_964394215.1 uncultured Gammaproteobacteria bacterium | reverse complement strand
TCTGTTTTCAGTTCTGTTGAAGCATCTGCTTGTCTGAACGGATCATTAACATCATTCAAATCTGTATTGGATTTATAGAAAAATCCGTGAGTATCGTTTAAGACAAATGAGGCCCCGTCACGATTTTTGACGGTGTCGCCGTTTATTCCGTATGTGACACGATCAAGCTGATTGAGGTATGATTTCACGTCACAGGATGCACTGTCGCTTCCTCCAGCACAATAAAATTGTTTATCGTTTTCCGAAAAACCGGTCGTACAGTACCAGTCAGCTTCACCGTCATTGTTATCATCACGCGCCGGTTCATCGGGCTTGATACATTCCATGAGAATGACTTTTTGGCCCGCAGGAATTGTCAGTCCCCGGAAATCAAGCTGTGCGCGATGTCCCCAGTGCGAACTTGTATGAATCAGATCTGCCTGAGGATTATTTTTTGAAAGAGGGGCACAGTTCTCATTTCCTGCTCCGCCACCACAGTGCTTGAAGGGCACACAAAGCGGCTGCCACACTGCAGGAGGAGTTTCTGCCGAAACGGTTTGAGGAATGATAAAAAGGGTTAATAAAAGAAGAAAATTGCGTATATGTCTCATAGTTACATGATTGCAGAGAATTACAATATTGTCAATCTTCTTTATCTATACTAATATGAAATAGGAGGTATATATCTTAACTCTATATTTTATGAACGTACGCAAGCTCATCATTATCGCGGCTTTGTTCTTCTTTTTGGTTCCGGCAAAAGCGGTCAGTGCACAGATGGATTTTTACGGCTTCCCGCCCGTTGACAAACCGCCGATTTTCTGCGGAAACCGGGAATCGCTGAGCTGTCCGAATGAAGTTGAACCTATATACGCTGCACTGAGAGCAGCCGGAGAAAAAGACGAGTGCGCTTCAAGCTATGCTGACTTTTTGACTGACCCGAAAACCAAGCATTTCTGGGTAGAAGATCCTGATATTACGGCACAAGGAAAAGCAGATGAACGGGCTCGTCAGTTTCTGTACTGGGTACTGAATACAAGTGCTATCGACAACGCACGAGTCCTCACGGATATCTGGCAGTATACTGCTATGCTTGCATTATTCGGCGTTGTGCTTGTTGCAGCAGTCTTCGGAATCGGATATATCATCAGCCAGAGAACGAATTATGACTTCAAAATCAGAATCTGGCCGACGATTATCAAAATCGGGACAATGCTTCTATATGTAGCATTTTCCGCCTCTATCGTATTTTTCCTCATCCAGTTTTCGGAAGTGTTGATGAAATTTTCGTATGAAAATCTGGGAGGACAGAAGCTCTTTAATATATACTTTGCCTCTGATGATAATCTTCTCGGACGGACCGAAGCAAGCTACACCACCTTTGTCGGCTGTCGGGATCTGAATATCAGAGTACAGGAAGGAGTCCAAGCAGAAATTTTCATGCTGAAACTGACCAATGTCAGCTATTATGTGATGGGAAGCATGCTTCTTTTGAGAAAGATACTTCTCTGGTTTTTGCTCTTTGTGTCACCGTTTCTCGCTCTCCTTATGCCGTTTATCTTTATCAGAAATACCGGCTGGATATGGATCGGTGTATTTTTCCAGTGGCTCTTTTACGGACCTCTTCTCACGCTCTTTTTGGGAGGTATGGCAAAAATCTGGGAGTA
>CAYMVU010000087.1:0-1684 GCA_964394215.1 uncultured Gammaproteobacteria bacterium | reverse complement strand
TAAAAGGATTAGTAGTCGCAAATGCGGGGAATTCTGACCGCGGTCCGTCAGGGATAACACGGTTGACTCTCGTTCCGTTTAGTATTCCTTCTGCCATAGTATTGTTACGAGGATTATTCCCACTCAATGGTTCCGGGAGGTTTATTTGTTATGTCGTATACGACACGGTTGACTTCTGTCACTTCTGTGACTAGACGGACACTGATTGCTTCCAAAAGTTCCCAGGGCAGTTTTGCGAAACCTGCTGACATGACATCTTTTGATTCAACGGCGCGGATAGCTATCGTTTCACCGTACGCACGATCGTCTCCTCTAACACCGGTTGTTTTCACACCGGTGAAGATCGCAAACACCTGCCAGAAATCGTCAACCTTTCCGGACTTGTGAATTTCCTCTTGCACAATTCTATCAGCTCTTCTCAAAATTTCAAGCTTATCCTTTGTTACTTCTCCAATAGTCCGTATGGCAAGGCCCGGGCCCGGAAACGGATGTCTATGAGTTATTTCCTTTGGAAGGCCGAGAATCTTACCTATCGTACGTACTTCATCCTTGTAAAAATTACGTATCGGTTCAAGCAGCATTACATTCATCTTTTCCGGAAGACCGCCTACATTGTGGTGACTTTTGATGTTTTTTGCATGTTTTGTGCCTGCGCTTTCGATGACATCAGGATAAATTGTACCTTGTACTAAAAAGGTTGCGTCAAGCTGTTTTGCTTCCTTTTCCAGGACGTCGATAAATGTTTTCCCGATAATCTTTCGTTTTTTTTCCGGATCGGTGACACCGGCAAGGTTACTGAGGAATTGTTCCTCCGCATCAACGATTTTTACATTCATCTGATAGTTTTCCTTAAAGACTTTCTCAAGTTCTTCGGTCTCTCCCGCACGCATAAGTCCCGAATCAATATAGATTGCCGTGAATTGATCGCCGATTGCCTTGTGTACCATGAGACAGGCGATAGAGGAGTCAACTCCGCCTGACAGTGCACCGATGACCTGAGCATTTCCGACAGAATCCTTGATATCCTGAATTTGCTTATTCACAAACTCTTCCGTGATCGGTTGATCTTTCGGTGACAGGCCGCAGATACTGGCAAAGTTTTTCAGGATATGCAGACCGAACTGAGTATGTACCACCTCAGGATGAAACTGAACACCATATATTTTCCTTTGTTCGTCAGCAATAGCAGCATACGGAATTGTTTCCGTGACACCGATTCTTTCAAAACCACTAGGGATCCTTGCAAGCTCATCTCCATGGTTCATCCAGACATGAATTTCTGCTGGTAATGTTGCGGTAATCTGTTCAAGATCCAAAAGCGGAGATTTTTTTAAAATTGTGAGTGTCGCCGGTCCGTATTCTTTTTTCTTTCCCGGTTTGACATTGCCGTCAAGTACATGAGCAATAATCTGTTCACCATAACAGATACCGAGAATCGGTTTGCCTATCTCAAAAACTTTTTTATCGATCGTCGGAGCACCTTCTTCATAGACACTGGTCGGTCCGCCCGAAAAGATGATGCCGTCATACGAAAGGCCTTCCGTAACGTTGAAGAAATCTTCGGGTTCAACAATTTTTGTTTCGATTGAAATTTCTCTCAATCTTCTGGAAATGAGATGAGTTGTTTGGGATCCGAAATCGATAATGATAATCATAAAAATATAAATGATTTAATATTGTCTAA
>CAYMVU010000086.1:0-1857 GCA_964394215.1 uncultured Gammaproteobacteria bacterium | reverse complement strand
TCCTTCAATTTGATATCTTAGGAGTTCAGAGTACACACCTTTTTTCTTGGCCAAATCTCCGGGAGCTCCCTGATCGACAATTCTTCCCTGATCAAGCACCATGATGCGATCAGCGTTCTGAATAGTTGAGAAACGATGGGCAATGATGATAACCAATCTGTTTTTCATAAGCTTTTCCAGTGCTTCCTGTACTAGCTTTTCACTCTTGGCATCAAGAGAGCTTGTGGCTTCATCCAAAATTAGAATTGGAGCATCTGCAAGAATCGCGCGGGCGATCTGTATGCGCTGTTTTTGTCCTCCTGACAACCGTACTCCCCTTTCGCCGATCTCGGCATGTATTCCTTTGGGGAATTTCATCACAAAGTCATAGGCATTTGCCTTTTTTAGAGCAGAAATAACAGCTTTTTCATCCGCATCAGGTCTTCCATATGCCACATTGTCAAAAATCGTTGTCGAGAAGAGTTCATTTTCCTGGAAAACCAATGAGATATGTGATCTTACCTCCTGATGAGTAAGGTCTTTGTAACTCGACTTGTTCATCAAAATCTGTCCCTTGGTCGGTTCGTAGAACTTCAAGATAAGATTGATCAATGTCGTCTTTCCAGCGCCACTATGCCCTACAAGAGCGACCGTTTCTTTTCCGGGTAATGTAAAGTCTACATCTTTCAAAACGAGCCCGCTTTCAGGATACTCAAACGAGACATGATCGAATGTGATTGACGGATGATCAAATCTCGGCGCTATGTGTTTCTTGGGCATTGTTTCTGTCGATTCAAGCTCAAGAACCTCGAAGTACTCTTTTGATCCTGTTTCTGCCTGCTTCATCCGCTCGAGAATAAAACTCATCGCAAAAAGCGGACGTCTGATCTGATTGAGGTACTGCAGAATAAGGACCATCTCTCCGATACTCAAAATACCGATAAAGGTATTTCTAAAAACGATTATTGCAACAACAAATAAACCCACCTCCAATCCGAAATTCCGTAAAAAATTCAGAATATGATATATCATTGACTGCTTGTCATATATCTTCACACTGCGATCCATGTTTCCTGAAACAAAAGTCCATTCAGTTTTTTGAGTATTGTAGCTTTTGACCAGGCGTATATTGGTGATCACTTCCTGAATACGGCCGCGGGTCACGTCTTCAATCTGGTTTTTCTTGACCTGGAATTCACCCCATTTTTTTGTAGAGTAATGACTGACAATGATATAAAACGGAAATACAAGCAGGGTGAAAAGCGCAATCGGCCAGCTATAAAAAGCCAGAACGACAATAATGAAGATACTTCGCAAAAAAGCCGGTACGATAAAGTTGGTAGCAGCGCCCAGAAAATCCTGTAGAGAGACAATACCGCGGGATAACAGACTTAAAATTTTCCCAGAGATTTGAGTATCAAAATATCTCTGAGGAAGAGTGAAAATTTTGCGATAGAATTTTTCTGTCAAAAACCTTCCCATGCGGGCTGTGGTGTAGTCTCCGATTCTTTGATTGACCGCTTCAAAAAGAGCCGCAAGCGTACCGGATGCGACAAGCATCCCTATCAGGAAATACAATCGGGAGATATCTCCTGTACCGGTTGTGACCTGCTTTTCAATCTGATCCACAATCAGTTTCAGAATATACGGAGAAACTAACTCAAGTGCCGTAGTCAGGATAATAATCCCCGCAATAATATAGAAGTAAATATGATAGGGCTTCGCATATTTTATTACTTTGACGATATTGTTCATCTTTCTATTGTAGCATGAAGCAGCGCTTTTGCCGCAAAAAAATACGTTACAATGAATGTATGCAAAAATGGGTTCTTCCGATTACCGTATTTGTTTCCGGAATGCTTGTGATGATTCTGGAAC
>CAYMVU010000085.1:0-2082 GCA_964394215.1 uncultured Gammaproteobacteria bacterium | reverse complement strand
AGCGAGTGTGCCTTAACCGGCACCGAGGGTTCGAATCCCTCCCTCTCCGCCTTCGGTCGCCGTAGCCTTTAGGCGAAGGTGACCTCTACAAAGTCAACAAGCCGTTACTGGAAGTGATTCTTTCAAGGGTGACCTTCGGCGGACACAGTCCGGAACAAACTTATAAAAATAAGTACTTGATTCTTCAATGCATGCGGCTGTTCTTAGTTCAGATTTAGCAGTAAATATAAAAGAAAGAATTGGTGGCAGGCGCTTTTTGGGCGCCTGCCACCTTTGCGGAACAGTCAGTGAATGCCAATGCCGAGCAGTGTGTTCACTAATCCGAAAACGCCACTCAGCCAGAACGCGGCTAGTGCGCCGGCCATCAGTACCAGTTTCCAGTTTAATCCTGTTAAGCTGTGTACTGATTTCCTGCCGATCCACAATCCGTTTAGATACGCCACGAATAAAATAATCAGCCGGGCGTACCATAGATTATGCACAACAAAATCCCGCAAAATCAGCGTCACGAGTATTGCGAAGGTGTCACTTATGATGACATTCAGCGCCATCAGTAGCACCAACCTCCACCCGATGATGCCTCTGGAATATGAACGCTTAATGACAACCAGCCAGAAAAGCGGCCAGTCCCATCGCATCTTCCTATTCCGTTCATCAACTTTCTCCCACACATCAGTGTTCAACATGTCTCCTCCTCATCAAAAATAGGGAAAGTTATGCTAAGACTATTATACTATAGGATTAATTGTTATTAAAGAGAGTGTGATACAGTATAGATATGAATAAGAAACTGTTCTTTGTATTGATTGGAATTGTACTGGTGAGTGTGATTGGGTATTTTTCTCAGCCGAAGAAGTACAATACAATACATGAGGTTTCTTTTCCTGACGGGACGATTATGTCGGGGTATGCCTGTAACTGTTTTGGATTTGAAAACAAAGAAGCGAAGGATTGTTACGGGGTTTTATATTCTTGTCGGTACGTAAAGTAGAGAAAAAAGAGTGACGGCTTTCGGGACTAACCCGTAAGCCAAGCTTTAAGACGAAGAGATACTCCCTTCACGCCGCCACTCTTTTGGTCTTATACGGCGACCAACCGTTAGCCCTTGTTGCCAAACTGCAGCTCATTCATCGCGGCACCTGCTGATGCAATCGCCCGGATACGCTCCTCGTAGGGGAGAGCCTGAACTGCTTCGTTGCTCTGGACACCCATACAGGCATTGAAAAAATCAACGCCGCTGACTGTCTCGCCATCCGTCGGAATACCGAGCAATTGTGCAAGTTCTCCATACGTGAGAAGCGATCCTTCCCAGAGTTGTGCTGCCTGTAAATCATTTAACCGCTGTTGCATTGACTGTGCCATGATTCTTCTCCTTGATCTATATGGCTATACCTGGCAATTCCAGGGCAGTATATTATATCAAAATAGTATTTAATATATCTAAAAGAAATCATTTTCAATTTTTGCTACACTGAAAGAATGAGAATATCAGGAGCGTTGATAGGGCATGTCATACTCTTTTGCATTATTGTCTTTTTTTCATTTCAGCTTCTGACACAGGATCCTCCGTGGGTACTTCTTGATGCGTTCAATCTGGTCATTCATGAAGCCGGTCATGTAGTGTTTATGCCGTTTGGTGAGTTTATTGAGATTTTGGGCGGGTCGCTTCTTCAAACTTTTATCCCGATTGCTTTTGTATTCAACTTTCTTTTCAAAGAAGACTATATCGGCACATTTTTCAGCATATTCTGGCTGGGAGACAGTGTCATCAATGTCGCAACATACATGGCAGATGCGCGCGTTCGTCAACTTCCTCTTATTGCTGACGGTTTGATTCATGACTGGAACTGGCTGTTTACGGAGATGGGGATTCTTTCAAAAGCAGAAGTTGTCGGCTCGGTCTTTTTTTACTGCGGCGCTTTTTTCCTGATTATCAGTATTGCAGGCATAACAATAACTATTGGCGTTGAGTCCGGTTTGATAAAAAGGAGACTAAAACCCTAATCTCTTAAAAAATTCACCGAGTACATCTTCTTTTTCTTCCGCTTTTCTTCCTCCGGGAACCATCAGTAGCTGACCCGG
>CAYMVU010000084.1:0-2282 GCA_964394215.1 uncultured Gammaproteobacteria bacterium | reverse complement strand
TTTGTTTTTATGACAGGAATTGCGGCCGGTCTTGCTTACAATTCCTACACGCCGGGCCGCATATTCTTCATCCTTCCCTTGATCTTTCTCATTTGGGAATTCGGCAGCCTGAAACAAATCAAAAAGAACTTTGACCGGCCGCTGTTGGTTTTCTTAATTCCATTTATTCTGCTCATCATTCCGCTCAATTTATACTTTACACAACATGATGACAATCGTATTTATGAACTCTTCTATTTGCAAAACGAACAATTATCTCTTCAGGAAAAAGCCGAATATACCTGGCAAAATGTGACAAGTCTCACCGGCATGTTTTTTGTGAAGGGAGATATGAATGGCCGTCACAACTATCCGGGAAAACCCATGCTTAATCCGATTCAGGGAATCTTGCTTGTGGGAGGTCTGATTATCACCCTTTATAACTGGAAAAAGTATCATAATTCCTTCTTCCTTTTGTATTTTGCACTCGGTATGCTTCCGCCCATGATGACGTATCCGTGGGAGAATCCGAATGCACTTCGATCAGTGACGGTACTTCCCTCTGTCGTATATTTTATCGGGCAGTCACTGATCTATATCACCCGCTTTCCTCTTCCCAAAAAATGGATTGTATTGGGAATATTTTTACTACTGAGCTTCTCAGCGATATATGAGCTACGAACGTATTTTGTATTCCAGAGACTTGTATTTCCGGAGGCATTTGAGCTCAACACGAACCTCATTCAACCCTATCTTGAAGGAAATTATTTCCTTGATCCAAATAAACCACGACCAACTTTATGAAAAAACTGACTTCAATCTTTTCAAAACATTATCCGGTGATTATCTATCTTTTGATTTTCACCGTTCTGTTTTCCGTGAAACTGATTCAGAATCCTTTCCCGTTTTTTGACTGGGATGAATCTATCTACGCTCAAGTAGGTCAGGAGATGATCCAACAGATTTCACCGGTTGTCCCTTTATGGCAGGGACAATACTGGCTTGATAAACCGCCTCTTGTCCCTCTGTTTTACGGCATGATCATGCTGATGACACCGTTTTTAGAGCCTGAAGTTTCCACGAGACTTGCGACATTATTTTTATCTGTTTTTGCGCTCAGTTTACTTTATGTTTTGTATTACCGTGTACTGAAAGAAACCTGGATTACGACACTTGTTGTGATGATTACTTCACTCACCTCTATCTTCCTCCAGCGAGCACAGGTGCTGAATGTTGATGTATTTCTCCTGATCGGATGGTTGGGATATGTCCTGTTTTACAGAAGATTCTGGGTTTCACTGATCTTTTTATCGTTTTCCGTTTACAGCAAATCTCTCATCGGATTCTATCCTGTGGGGATCATGGGACTGTATTTCTTTTTTGAGGTACTGACAAAAAAAATCTCCAGGAAAGAGTTTGCAAAAGAAGTGGGCAGAATGCTTCTTCAATCCGGTATTCTGCTTATCTGGCATCTTGCTATGTTCCTCCGTTTCGGTCCGACCTTCCTTTATCAGCATTTTTACGAGAGTCACGTCAAACGGGTCACAGCATCTATCGAATCTCATTTCGGTCAAAGAACTTTTTACATTGATCTTTTGTTGATCGAGTACGGAAAGTACATCTTTATATCAGCGATCGGTTTTATCATCCTGTTCTACCGATGGATCAGAAAGCAGTTAAGTGATCAAAATGTGCTGTATGGATATCTTTTCTTTCCCTGGTTTGTTTTTCTGAATCTCACGAAGACAAAAATATTCTGGTACGGTCATCCGTATCTCGGTCAGTTTGCATTTCTCATGGTATACCCGATCACATTACTGAGAAAGGTAAAACTTTTTTACTTTGGCATCATCCTGATCGTCATGAGTCTAGTCATTCAACACTATTTTTTCCGCACCAACGTACTGGATGATTTTTATTCATCGAAGGATCCGCATCACGAATTGTCCATATATGCCAATAACTTCTGCCAGGATATGTATGTGGTTGTCGAACCAGAAGGAAGAGAAGCATCAAAAACACTTGAAGAGCTCGGGCTTTTGATTTCCACAAGCAGGTGGTGGGGAAATCATCCGTCGATGGTGTACTACTTCGACGGAGATATCCGTTTTGTCTACACTATTGAGGAGCTTGAACAGGAAGTGCGATCACCTAGGAAAGATAGCTGTTTTGTCCTGAACAAAAATGATACCGAAGCATTGGAATTGGTCAGTTCACTTGACCGATTACAATCATTTGATCCGCTCACACTCTACCTGTATTCGTACTGAGTTCTGTTGTATACTTTAGATCAGTATGTTCTC
>CAYMVU010000083.1:0-2473 GCA_964394215.1 uncultured Gammaproteobacteria bacterium | reverse complement strand
GACGGACGGCAGAAGGGGAAAAACTATTGGAAACCCGCTTCTACTCTGTCAATTTGTTTGAAATAACAACAAAAAAAGAACAATCAACAGCCGGCAAGTTCCGTCATTTGTATGTCCGCGATGGAGATATAACGGTTGCTGCAGGCGGCACTGAGATACGGGTAACACGCGGACATTCCTGCTTTATCCCCTCAACATGTGAGAATTTTGATATTGAGACAATCACCGAACAATCAGTTGTGATACAAACATCCGTATAGTAATTTAATAAATTCTTTTTACATTTCTACACTATGCACTTCCAGTACAAAAACTTAACCGGTCTCACAGACGAACAAATCCAGGAGACAGCATCTAAGCTTGACGGATACAAAGATCACCTCCAAAAAGTAATCGAGTCGGGAAATTATGAAGCAGCCGAAAGTTCAATCAATCTTCCAACGGACGAAAATCTCCTAATAAACGTACAGGAACTTGTCGAAAAAAAGAAGACCGATTCCTTGAAATACATTGTCATTATCGGAATCGGAGGATCAAATCTCGGAACTAAAGCCATTTATGACGCCGTACATGGATACTATGATGTGTTTGAGCCTGACCGTTTCCCGAAAATGATTTTTCTGGATACACAGGATGAGACCGTTCTTTCAAAAGTTGTTCCGTTGCTTAGTTCATGCTCTTCCAAAGATGAGTTCCTCATAAACGCAATCAGCAAATCAGGCGGAACAACAGAAACTATGACAAACCTGGAAGTCCTCTCCTCTTCTCTATCTCAAAGATTTGCCGATATCACTGATCGTATTGTATTTACAACGGATGAAGGCTCAAATATGCATAAAAAAGCTTCAGAGCTTAGTATTGATGCACTTCTCATGCCCAAACAGGTCGGTGGGCGCTTCTCGGTTCTCTCTGCCGTAGGGCTCTTCCCGCTTGCCGTAGCCGGTTTTGATATCTTGCAGCTGAGACGCGGTGCGGCAAATATGCGGGATATATGCGGGAAAAGAACTATTTCTGAGGACAATCCGGCAATGACATCCGCTGCTATCCTCTATTTATTGTCACAACAGGGTAAAAACATAAACGACAACTTCATTTTCCTGCCTCAACTTGAATCTATGGGTAAATGGTATAGGCAGCTTATGGGGGAGAGTGTGGGAAAAGAGGGGAAAGGGATCACTCCAACTGTTTCTATCGGATCAACCGATTTACACTCAGTCGGACAATTGTATTTGGGGGGACCGAAAGACAAGATCACCACATTTATTTATGCGACAGAGGAACTTGCCGAAACAACAGTACCAGAAAAACTTATCTATGGCCTCGTTCCTGTTATAAAAGGAAAAAAGATCCATTCGATTATGAATGCAATCGTACAAGGAACTAAAATTGCATATAAAAACCAAGAACTGCCGCACATGGAAATCGGCTTTGACAAAATCGATGAAGAAGCACTCGGAGAGTTTTTACAGTTTAAAATGATTGAGATGATGTATTTGGGACATCTTATGAACGTAAACACCTTTGATCAACCTCATGTCGAGCTTTACAAAGTAGAGACAAAAAAGATTCTTGAAGAGTAATTCCCGCAAATTAAACGCATTATTCACGCAAAGCTTACCACACCTTGTCAGAAAGAGGATAAACGTCAGAGACCTGTTTCTTATTTGGGAATTCACGGCGCAGATATTCAATATCATCGACTGAGAGTTTCCAGCCCACAGCACCAAGGTTCTCCTCAAGGTGTTTCTGATCTCTCATAGTCGACATTGTTACCACATTGGGTTGGGAAATGATCCAGTTTATCGCAACCTGCGCCGGCGTTTTATCATATTTTGTAGCTATTTTACTCAAAATTTCAGCTCCGTCTGACAGGATTATGCTCTTCTGAAGCGGTCTCCAGGCTGTAATAATGACATCCTGCTGCTGATAATACGATAATGCTCCGCTTTTCTCAATTTCCCGTACTTCAAGGTTGTAATGGAGTTGATTTGTAACGATCTTATGTTGAGCAAATTCTTGCGCCTGCTTAAACTGTTTCACGGAAAAATTGCTGACACCGATATTCTTCACGAGTTTTTGATCCACAACGGCATCCATAGCCCGCATTGTTTCAGATATATGGACAGATTCATCCGGTGCATGAATAAGATACAGATCAAGATATTCTGTCTGTAAACGGCTCAGAGATCCTTCAAGGGCGTGCATCACGCCGTCATAGGTTTGATTTCCATCAAGCACTTTTGATGTGAGAAAGAGATTGTTTCTTCCCGTGTCTTTTATTGCTTCTCCGACAAGCTCTTCCGTATGACCTGCCGCATACATTTCAGCCGTATCAATATGGGTTATCCCTGCCTCAATAGCCCGTTGTATTGCTTCAATATCTGATTTATCGTCATTTTCAGGATTTCGCTCTTCCCGTCCTCCCATCTGCCAGGTACCAAGTCCGAATATCGGCATTTCAAAACCGAACTTA
>CAYMVU010000082.1:0-2644 GCA_964394215.1 uncultured Gammaproteobacteria bacterium | reverse complement strand
TTTAAACATCGTATTTGCCCGAAAATGGCCGGGATAGATATCTTTTATGTAAAAGAACTCAGGTACCATAATAAGGAATGTTCCGTATGAAAACAGGATCAAAACGAACGTATCCACCCAGCTGATATCTGACTTTTTAACATTTTTATTTCTCCAGAGGTAGATCAATAATAGAGCTGCCGAGATCCAAAAGAAACCCCAAAGCACAAACAGCATATAAATTGGTGATACCTGACAGTTGGCCTGTTCAAATAAAAACGGTCCGAGTTTTTCCATTTTGACCAGAAAATCGGGACTGCAGTTGACTCCGATAGAGCTTGCAAACGGTTCAAAGAACCAGGAAAAGGGAAGCGATGTAACAATAAAGGATAGAACGGAGATTATGGAAAGCGCAATGAATTTGAGCGTAATACGATAGAGATAGAACAGGATGACAATGGCAATAAGAAGATAAATCGGACCGTCAAAAGCATTGGTCATATAATTTACTCCGATCATGAATCCGATAAGAACAGAAAAAATTGCCTCGGGTTTTTGAATTTCCAATGAACTTATTTTTTCACGTATCTGAACTAAAATCGCTTTCTTCGTAAACAAACTGAAAATATTAAATCTGTTAAAAAAATTAGGTCTCTTCTGTTTGGTATTATGCCAGAACTCAAAGAATCTCCAAATGACAGCAATTGTTACCAGTACAAACGGAATATCAAATACATGACCGTGCAGATCCGCAACTACATAGGAGTATGAAGGGAATTCATGGATTGTGTAGGGAATAAAGCGGGTCGCATTGGGGTACCAGTAGCCTGAATTTTGTACGATGCTCTCAAATAATCCTTTGCCTGTATTCATAGTTTCTGTGATATCTTTCGGAGACTGGAATATCTCCCAGAAAGGTACCGGTTTGTCGTTCGGATACCCTTTTGTAAGAACGTAAATGGTATGGAGATTTCCGCCGAGATTCATCATAAAGCTGCCGATAAGACCGACAATAATAGCGGGAATTCTGCTTAAACCTTTTCCGTTATTCACAAGCATTCTAAGCCGCTGAACAATTGAGGCAGTAAGTGTAAAAGCAAGCGTTATACCCTGTGCAAAAATCGTTGCCAGTATGAGGTTGTATCCGATAAAAGGGTTTGTCCCGGTCAATTTAATCAAAAAAGATCCTGTCAAATGGCCGAAATAATAGTAATTAATGGGGTACCCGTCCGGATGAGTGGGATCGGCAGAGAGCCACATATCTAAAGGAGGGAAGTACTCGGTTCTATTTATCGACTGCATAAACCCGAAATCCATGAATTTTTCGAGTCCGTGAATCGACGGTTGCTGTCCTCTCACAAAAGAAAGTGCCACAAGTCCGATGAAAAACATAACTTCAATTCCTCCGATAAGCAGCCATGTTTTTTTATCCAGTTTCTTGATTTCCTGTATCTCTTTCTTAAAATAACGGTACATCATAAAACCTGTGATGATAAGCAGGATTATCAGACTCTCTTTTGAGAACGGCAAGACGTGCAGTATCCCAAGCAAGAAAATTGCGTAACTGAGAACAATAATACTGATTGTCTTTGAGAAAGCGTATCCGCGGTCGACAAACGTTCCGAATAAGCGCTTGGAAACGGGGAAGAACAATACCCCGAGAACTGCAAGATACAGGTACCAGTTAAGTATTGATATAAACCATTCCATATAAGTGCAAAGATACTATGTTTGTATTGCAATTTCAACCTATTTTTGATACATTACAGCTACAGAGAGAGGGAAAAATATGGACAATAAATATAACTACAAACAATATGAAGAGAATCTCTACAAATTTTGGGAAAATAAAGGATACTTCAAAGCAAAAGTGACCCCGGAGAAAGAACCTTTTTGTATTATTCTACCGCCTCCGAACGCAAATGCTGATCTTCATCTCGGGCATGCCATGTATGTCTATGAGGATGTCATGATCCGCTACAACAAATTGATGGGGAAAGAGGTTTTATGGCTTGCCGGAGCGGATCATGCCGGAATTGAAACACAATTTGTATACGAAAAGCATCTGAAGAAAAAAGGGAAAAGCCGCTTTGACTTTGATCGGAAAACGTTGTTTGATGATATCTGGGATTTCGTTATGCAAAACAGAGGAACGATGGAAAACCAGCTGAGAAGGCTTGGGTTTGCTTTGGATTGGTCCAATAAAAAATTTACGATGGATCAGGATATCGTCAAAATCGTTTATCAAACGTTTGCTGATCTTCATAAGGAAGGATTGGTATATCGTGCAAATCGGTTGGTCAATTACTGTACATCCTGCGGGACATCATTTTCTGATCTTGAGGTAGCAGACAAAGACGTGCAGGGCAGTCTGTACTATGTGAAGTACCCGTTGGCACGTGAGGAAGGTCATATTACCGTTGCTACAACACGTCCCGAGACGATGTTCGGTGATGTTGCCGTGATGGTTCATCCGGAAGACAAGCGATACAAGTCATTCATAGGAAAATCCGTAAAACTTCCTTTGACTGATCGGGAAATTCCGATTATCGCAGATAGTTACGTTGATCCGAAATTCGGAACCGGTGCGGTGAAAGTGACACCTGCTCATGATCTGTGTGTCTACAAAACTGTGCGCAGTCGCAGCTACGCCTCTCACCCCTGG
>CAYMVU010000081.1:0-2964 GCA_964394215.1 uncultured Gammaproteobacteria bacterium | reverse complement strand
ATCCGGACAAATATGCCATAAGAATATATAAAGTAAGCTGTACCTGCGTAAGGAGGCCTGCCACATCTTTATCGGAAACCGCTTCAATTGCCGATCCGATAAAACATGTAGCCTCATCCACAGATCCGTATGCTTCAACCTGGAGATCGTATTTTTTCACTCTCCTTCCGCCGAAAACTGCAGTCTCTCCCTTATCCCCGGTTTTTGTCGTAATGCTCATAGTATTATTCCAATCTTCCAACTAAGCTAAAAGTCTATTATAATCAATTCATACATGAAAAAAATAGATATCAGGCTTATTGTCGTTAGCTTATTATTTGTTCTTGCTGCAATAGTCATCTTCTCCATATCTCAATTCACGTCTGAACAAGCTAATTTCTTTACTACATCCAGTAAAGCCGCTGAAACTGTACCCGAATGTAGGTGCACGGATGATGACGTGTGCTATCCTGATGGATGCTCGAGGAAACCTAAAACCAGTAATAACACCTTTGATGAAGCACGCTATGATGCTGTCTGTAAACAATTTGACCCGGGATATCGCATGCCTGACCGCCTCATTCAATTTTACTGTTCGGTACATCAACCGGACTGTTGTTTTGATATTTACAAATACAAAGACAGTCGTTTATGCTGCTGGCAGGAACGCTATATCTGTCATCCGTCCTTATGCGAAGGCTCATCAGGAGGAGATGGGTGTGGAAAATACTGGGGACTTCCGGGCGGGTGGGATTCATATGGTTGTGTGCAAAGAGGAAGTGACGGAGAAAAAGAACCTGTATGGGGTCTGCCGCCAGGATTGCCTGCAGGATCGCAACCGACAAATACTCCAGTTCCACCCACAAATACACCACGGCCACCCACATCAACGCCTCGACCAACAACAACCTCTCCTACAGCAACTACAAGGCCTTCACAGCCGACTGCAACATTGAGACCAAATCAACCGACACCGACAACTAA
This sequence comes from uncultured Gammaproteobacteria bacterium, assembly GCA_964394215.1. Classification (GTDB taxonomy): domain Bacteria; phylum Patescibacteriota; class Microgenomatia; order UBA1406; family GWC2-37-13; genus UBA1450. Next base: position 2,001 of record CAYMVU010000081.1, on the reverse strand, counting down.
ACCCGGAACAACAAACCAACCGACCGTCCCTCCGGGACAACCGACAAACACCATCTCACCCGCGAACCCGAATACAACGTCGACACCCGCTCCGACTTGGACAATAACTCCTAACAATCCGTATGATCCTCAGCCTACCGAAAGCAGTCCGTTCTCATTACCGTTCTTCGGGCGAAAAGAACCTGTTAATCCCTCTGATCCGCAACAGGTATCTGAGCCTATCGAAATAAAATCCCCCAAAGAGCTGGCGCGGGAAGTAGTAAATCCCGAAAGCGTGCAGAAGCTGGATCAAGCGACCGAGAAGCCGCTTACAAAAGCGAAAGAGGGATTTGATACAGTAAAAAAGTATGATCAAAAGCTTGAGAGTTATTTCGAGGGCTGGATCTTCAGAATTCGGGTATGGATGAGTCAGATTCTTCGGTAATTGAGTATCCTCTTTTTGGTTGAAGTAGAAGCATATGAATGTTGAAGCTTTTTCACGCTGCCGAAACCAACCTCGTGGTGATCATCACATACGTGCGGCTTGAAAAAGTTCAATAATTTGTATGCGAGACTTTCTGATAAATAAATACAAAAAATACCCCGCCTATCAAAAGCGGGGTATTTCGTTTTCTTAAGTAAAACCCTAACCTTTACTTATAAAACTTAACATTCTGCATAACCGCAGCCATAACACTTGGCACAGCCCTCTTCACGGGCGAGTAATGCCTGACCGCACTCCTTACAGATGTCAAAGTGTTTTTCCTTCGGAACGTCTACAGCAGCAACCAATTGCTGACCTTGCTCGGCAAGAAGTGCCGGCTGCTCGACTTCACTTACCAGTTTGACTTCTTTGTCATGGCCATTGCCGTTTTGAGTCTCTGTTCGTTGTTTATTCAAGTACTCAAAATGCATTTTTAAGACTTTGGCTACGGCATCAGGCATACTGCGGACACGTTCTTTTCCAAATCCCATCGTGCGGCCGCCGCCGATTCCCTGAAGCTCGTTGATGACGTTTTTGATGCGCTCCTCAGCCGGAAGGTGAGCGGTAGATCTAAAGTACATAGAGATCATACGACCCAGCCCTTCTGCCATGGCAAATACATCTGTCCCTGCTTTACCGATTGTCATAAATACTTCATGTGGTTCATTATTGCCGTTGGTATTTATGGTGATATATGCCCGTCCGACCGGTGTATCAATTTTGTATGTCGATCCGTGAACAACCATCGGTCGCGGTTTTACTGTCGGTATCTGCATTTTCGGCTGTTCTGCTTTGTCCGGCGCAGCTTTGGCATCAGGTTTTCTCTCAAGAACACCGGCACGGGATCCCTCTCTCATATATGCTATACCCTTCAATCCCTGTTCATATGCCAATGTATAGAGTCTTTTTACATCGTCAACCGTGTGTGTGGTCGGGGCATTGACAGTCTTCGAGATTGATGCGTCAACATATTTCTGAATGACAGCCTGAACCATGACATGATCTTCAGGAGAAAGATCATTTGCTGATACAAAGTACTCCGGTCTTTTGATTCTTCCGGCCTTCATCTCAGCTTCATGTTTTTTGTACCATTCATCATAGAGATGATGCCGTATGGCATGTTCTCCAAGACGATCTCGCCTTATGAATTCAAATTCATATACAGGCTCTATTCCTGATGTTGTACTGGCCATAAGGGAAGTTGATCCCGTGGGAGCCTGCATGAGAAGCACTGAGTTTCTAATGCCGTCTTTTTTTATTTTCTTTCTGATTTCCGAAGGCAGTGTTTTCATGAAACCGCTCTTCACAAATTTAGCACCGTCAAATTTCTTGAAGGACCCCTTCTCTTTCGCATTATCAGAAGATGCAAGGTATGATTCATGTGCAATCATCTTGTAAACTTTCTCGATGAACTTCAAAGACTCTTCTCAACCATAACGAATATGAAGCTTAATAAGAGTGTCCCCGAGCCCCATAGTCCCAGGACCAATTCTTCTTTCTCCTTCAAGCTGGGTCTTCTTTATCCCCGGAAACACGTA
>CAYMVU010000080.1:0-3049 GCA_964394215.1 uncultured Gammaproteobacteria bacterium | reverse complement strand
ACATTCCGTCTTTCCGCGAGATGAAAGATCTCTTTCACCTTCAGTCTCCCGGCGCGGTAGGATACTGGATCAACCACTGGAAAGAAGAAGGATATCTTGAAGCAAATAAAGAAAAACTTATCCCAACTGACCGTTTTTTCGAGTTTCCGCTTCTCGGTTCTATCCAGGCCGGTTTCCCCCAAGATGAACAGGAGAATTATGAGACGGTGAAGCTCGTCCCTTTCACGATTGAAAACCCGGCAGATACGTATGTCCTGAAAGTAAGAGGAGACTCGATGGAAGGAGCGGGAATCATGGAAGGAGACCTCGTCGTCCTTGACAAATCATTGAGACCGCAGACAGCCGACATCGTTGCCGCTTTCATAGATGATGAATGGACTCTCAAATACTATTTTGATAAAAACGGCCGGATATATCTTAAGGCCGCTAATAAAAAATACCCGGATATATTTCCGCGGCGTAAACTCGAAATAGGCGGGGTCGTCATCAAGGTTGTCAGAGAGTACCGATAACTATAAGCTTACATATCCTCTACTCCAAGTAACAGTTTGATACATTGTATTGATCTGAGCCCAATACTATAGTTTGTGTATAGTACTCACGCTCAATTTACGTACAATTTTCTTCGTATTCTACTTCCGAAATCATCTATTTTTGTCGCACCAATTATCATTTCATATCTTTGTTTTTTATGTCAGAATTCGTCACACCCGCAGATGTCCTGGAGAAACCCTGGGTCGTATATGAACTTCCCTATTTTCATGATGAATGGGAAGACTGGAACAAACGCTTACCGAAAAATCTAAGCCTTGTCCATCACATCGGAACGCGTGCCTACTGGGAAACCTTATTATGGTCAGAAGACGGAAGATACATGAACCTTCACTCCCATAACTTCGCGCCATATGGAGTACAGTTTGAAGAAGATGAGTATCGTGAAGCTTTTGCCGTCGCAAAAAAACTAGCCAGAGATCGTCGGGTTCATCATGTCAGATATGATCTTGAAGGAGCAGTTGAAGAAACATGGAGGAATACAGCATTCAGACAGATTCACGGGCACTCATTCCATAAAATACCGCCTGATCAGCTCGCAACCGAATATATTGAAGTGAACGGCGAATACTGGCATATACGTGAGTTTTATGAATCTCAACTTGCCCAAGGATCAGGTAATTCTTGAGTATAGGGGAAATGGAAAAAACCACTCACGATACTATCCGTGATCCTTCCCCTAACTCAAGAATCATTTGGATCGATCCCCTTTTGTACAATATTTTTCATATTGTAAGCTCTTATAATACCTCCAATCAGTTAAGGATATCGTAAAAGAAGTGTAAAAAAGAGGTAAGAGGAATTATATCCTTTCTAGAATTCTGTGGGGAAAGAGCTCGGCGGTTACTTCGTCAAAACTGCGTGCCTGGGGCACGATACCGTTTACAAAATCACGCGGCGGGACAAACTCTGTCGAAATAATGATCCGATCAGCAGCACCCCGTAAATACACCTCATAATCAGAGTACCCGTCTCCGACCATTACTTTCTGTCCTTCCAGACCCAGACTGTTTATCAGCTCAACTTTACCGCCGGAACGGGACAGAGGATTTTCAGTATCACAACCCGTCACAAATCCTTCATCATCAAATACAAACGTATTCGCAAACACGTGATCAGGTCTGAAACCGATTTCCTCAACGATTGGTATGATAATCTCATCAAAACCGCCGGATACGACATAGAACATATCCTGATGAGAACGTATCATCTCCTGCTGTCTCATCAATGAAGGACTCACTTCACGTCGTAATTCATCGGTAACCCGTGCGATATGATCTTTGTGCGGTCTCATAAGATGCAACCTTCTGGCTAATGATTCCTCAAACGGGATCTCATTGTTCATCCCCATTTGAGTAATCCGTTCGATTTCTGCAACAATAAGTTCTCTGTCCGGATTCCCGTCCAGGACAATAGAAGCGAGATACGGCATCGTCTCCGGTCCTACAATCGTCCCATCAAAGTCCACGAATACATGCATATTCCAACCATTATAAATGACAAATTTCCCTATGGAGGTCTGATCAAATTAGTGGTTGTCCTGAACGCACAGATGAACTTCGGCTATAATATTAGCTCTATGGACAAGCATGACTTTATTTTTTCATCGCAACAGCTCTCCGAATATCTGAAATCAAAAGATATCATCTTCGACCCGTCGGAAATTCATACGGACCATAATAATCAGTTTTTCTTTCTTATTCCGAAGTATTACATCGACCTGATTGATTGGTCTGATCCCGATGATCCGCTCAAAAAAATGGTTGTACCGAATAATCTTGAAGATCGTGTGTATGAATATGAACTATCAGACCCGATCGGAGACCATACGCATGAACCAGTCCCGGGCATCGTACACCGGTATCCTGACCGCTGTCTTCTTATGCTGACCAATCTGTGTGCCGTCCATTGCCGCTTCTGCTTCCGTAAAAATCTTCTTGATTCAAACAAAGCTCATTATGAAGAGGCCGTGAAGTATATTGAGGAGCATACGGAGCTCCGGGAAGTTATTTTATCCGGCGGAGACCCTTTCATGCTGACCGATTACTTTTTGAAGAAAGTAACCGAACGTCTCAGTGTCGTTGATCATGTCAAAATCATCAGATTCCATACGCGTACACCGGCCGTATATCCGAAGCGGGTGACGGAAACATTTTTGAAAAGCATATCGGGTCGGAAGCAAACCGTCGTCGTCCTGCATATCAATCATCCTCGGGAAATTACGGGAGAATTTATTGAAGCAGTAACCAAAATGAAAGATCGTGGCATCATGCTTCTTTCACAAACCGTTCTCATGAAGGATATCAACAACTCAACTGACACGTTGACGGCACTGTTCAAACAACTGACGGAAATCGGTATCAAACCCTATTATCTCCACCACCTCGACCCGGCAGCAGGCACTCATCACTTTCGGATTTCAGTCGAAGAGGGAAAACAGATATACCAGTCACTCCGCGGAAATATTTCAGGACACTGCATTCCCGAATACGTCATC
>CAYMVU010000079.1:1854-3066 GCA_964394215.1 uncultured Gammaproteobacteria bacterium | reverse complement strand
TTGATGAGCCCTGCAAACCCATAATCAGATCTCCGTTTATATCTTCAAAACCGGCTGTGAACGCATCGCGTATCACTTGTTCAGCAAGAGCGGGATCGTAGGCACGACCTGTATTTCGCAGTACCTGAGGATCAAAAGACTGTACGCCGACACTGATACGATTAAAGAGCTTTCTCATTGCCTGTAGTTTGGCCAGATCGACAGAATCGGGAATGACTTCAATCGCTCGTTCGTGTTCAAATGAAATCGGCCCGACTGTCTGCTCGATAGCTTGGATCATATGTCCCATATCCTCAACAGAAAGGAGACTCGGTGAGCCGCCGCCGAAATAAAGAGACTGTGCATCGACCTTTCCTCCTAAAATCGGCTCATACATTGCAACTTCACGCTGTACGGATTCTGTGTACCAGTTAGGTACATCTTTTCCGACTGCGGTATATAGGTTACAGTAAGAGCATAAGTGATCACGCGGGGATTGTGTGACCTTGTGCTCTGCCATACGCCGTGCATCGGCAGTCGGTGCAGGCTTGTCAGTACACCACGGTACGTGGACGTATACACCAACGGGACCTTCATATCCGTTCCATGCCTCCTGTACAAACTGGTCTGGATTGCTGACTGCTTCATACAACCTTTTGTCCGGATGATTGTATATGTAGCCGAGTTCTTGACCTGCAAGAATATTCTCTATACGTGTATCATGTTCGGATACAGAAGGGACTTCAGCTTGTGCGTATGACATAATTCAATAACTAATTAGTAGTTTTCACCTGGATTTGTCACCAAAATATCATGAGGGTGACTTTCAGTCAATGATGCCTGAGTGATTTGGATAAACTTACCTTTCTCCTGGACTTCGTTTAAGGTTTTTGCACCGATGTAATACAATCCTGAACGTATCCCGCCGACAGCCTGATCGACAACTGACTGTACCGGACCGTTTATCGGAACCAGTCCTTCCACTCCTTCTGCGACAAGGACGCGGTCCCTGTAACTTTTGCCGTGGAATTCATCTTCGGATTTGATCTCAGTTCCTTTTTGCATAGCTGCGATTGAGCCCATACCCCGATACGATTTGAAGGTATATGAAGACTTTTTTTGTTTAAGGATGCTTTTGAATCGTGACGGTACCTGTTCAGGGGGAAGTTCGATGTGCTCACCCGGTGCTTCCTGACAGGAAGCAAAAAAGCTTCCCATCATGACTGTCTCTGC
>CAYMVU010000079.1:0-1764 GCA_964394215.1 uncultured Gammaproteobacteria bacterium | reverse complement strand
TGCTGCAAATGCTTTTACCATATCTCCCGAGTATTTGATTCCACCGTCAGCAATGACAGGGACTCCTGCGTCTTTTGCAGCACGATGTGTCTCAAGAATTGCCGTAATCTGAGGGACACCCATCCCTGAGATGATCCGTGTCGTGCAGATGGCACCGGGTCCCATTCCGACACGTAACCCGTCGGCTCCTGCATCAACAAGAGCTTTTGCTCCGTCGTATGTGGCGACACTTCCCGCGACAACATCGGTCTTCGGATAGGTTTTCTTAAGGTATTTTACTGTTTCGATGATGTAGTCAGCATATCCGTGTGCCGTATCAATCACAATTACGTCAACGTTCTGTGCAATGAGTGCCTCTGCACGGGCTTCAAAACCTGCGCTTGCTCCGATAGCTGCTCCGACTTTTACTCCTTCTTCTTTTGCTTTCCTTACTTCTTCAGCTTGTCTTTCAACAGTGAGATTGCGATGGATGATACCGATTCCACCGGCTTTTCCAAGAGCGATAGCGAGCGCTGATTCGGTAACCGTGTCCATAGGTGAAGACACGAGCGGTACACCAATCTCAATATGTTTGGTAAGTCGTGTTTTTAGTGAAATGTCCTGCCGCCGAAAATCACTGTAACCCGGGAGAAGAAGAACGTCATCAAAGGTTATTCCGTCTGAAATTATTTTTTCAGGATAGTGATTAGTGAATTGCATCGGCAAAGTTTGTGAATTATAAATAGAGATTACTCTCTTTTTCCTTCATCGGTATGAAAGTTGCTTCAAATCCCCACTCAATTGTCTGTTTGATCTGCTCAGGTGTCAGCATTTTTCTCTCAAGAACATATTCATGCTGTTTTCTCAGATGACCGTTCTCAAGGGTTTCCGGCCAGTCTGTGTTTATTGAGAATTTGACGCCGTTGTCGTACAGCGCATTGAGAATGAAATGCATTTCTTTATCATCTTTTACAGCTTTCGTAAGAAGATTACTCAAAGGACAGACTTCAAGGAATGTCCCTCGTTTGGCAAGTTCAGTCATCAACTTCTTATCATATGCGGCTTTGATACCATGTCCGATACGGTCAGGATTGATATACTCGATAAGCTCCCACATATCGTTTGTATCATCGGTTTCTCCCGAATGCGCTGTGATATTCAGACCGTTTTCTCTTGCCCGTTCGACAAGTTCGACATAATCCTTGAAATGGAATCCTTTCTTATTGTAGTTTGAGAAATCGATAGCGATTACGCCTCGATGTCGGTACTTAATGGCTTTTTCAACGATAATTTTGTTTTGTTCATAGGTAAACTGCCTGTCAAGGCAGAAGATCAGACCAGCACGGAGTTTCGGGTACTCAAGAAGTGCCCGTTCCATGCCACGAAGCATGGCCATAATAGCATGATCAAGATCAACTTCACCTTCTTTGTTGTGCTTCATCGGATTTCCGCGAAGTTCATAGAGTTTGATACTATTTGAACGATATGCTCCTCCCAGACTTTCATATACTGCTTTTTCCAGTGCGCGGGTTCCTGATGATAATTTATCCAAAATAGGATGGTAAATGTCATCAAGATACTCTTTCAGTGTCATCTTGCGATCTTTCGAAAGAACGATATGATTGACGAATTCGTGATAGTCGCGTTTGGGAAGCTTGTATCCTTCGCTGTTTGCGATATGCCAGTATACGTGCGGAGCGATTGATGACCCGATATGGGCGTGGAGTTCAGCGAGGTTGTTAAGTAGATTTTGATGTTCCTCCATAAACTATTATAAATGATACT
>CAYMVU010000078.1:0-3226 GCA_964394215.1 uncultured Gammaproteobacteria bacterium | reverse complement strand
GAAGCGACTTGGTTTAATGCTAATGCAAATTCACTTTTTACTATTACCATAAAGCTAATTCTAACAGAAAAACCGTGAAATTCAATGAAAGAACGCCCTTTGTTCAGGTACAATATACCCATGGCACAATTCGTTTGTACAAACTGTGGAGAAGGTGCTGCGGCATGGATGGGTCGTTGCCCTTCCTGTCATGAATGGAACACATTCAAAGAGATGAAAGAGGCCGGTACGGGTCGTTCCAAAAAGGTGGAGTCCTTTGAAACTACAGCATTTAAGGATATTAAGGGACTGAATAAAAATCGCAAACCGACAGGTCTTTTTGAACTTGATCGGGTACTTGGAGGCGGCATCGTCAAAGGGGAAGTTATTCTTTTGACCGGAGAACCGGGTGTCGGAAAATCTACCCTTCTTCTTCAAAGCTTGAAAAATCTTACCACCTTATATATTTCCGGTGAGGAATCGGCCGAACAGGTAAAAGAGCGAGCAGATAGGCTTGCTATGGATGTTTCTTCATTCGTTTTTTCTGATACCTTACAGGTGGAGTCAATCGTTAAGGGTGTTAAGGAGTTGTCGACTGAGCCCGACGTAATCGTCATAGACTCCGTGCAGACAATTTATACCAAAAACGTAGAGTCACCTCCTGGCAGCGTATCACAGCTCCGTGAAGCAAGCGCGAGTCTGATACGACTGGCCAAACAATCCGGCATTCCGATTATTATTGTCGGTCATGTCACCAAAGAAGGTGATGTTGCTGGTCCGAAAACACTTGAACATATGGTTGATGCCGTTTTGAACTTCGAAGGAGAAAAAATATCAAACTTCCGAGTTCTTCGTGCACAGAAGAACCGCTTCGGATCAACAGATGAGATCGGGATATTTGAAATGAAAGGAGATGGACTTACGGAGGTAAACAATCCGCTGGCGTTTGTAGATGAAGACAAGAAACTTCAGGTTCCAGGGAAAGCTTTGGTCGGAATCATGGAAGGGAAACGACCGCTTTTTTTTGAAATACAGTCGCTTGCTTCAACATCTTTTTTGCCGATGCCCCGCCGTATAGTCAAAGGTGTGGATTATAATAAAGTTCTGCTTCTTCTTGCCGTTATTGAAAAACATCTGAAACTTAATTTAAGTAAATATGACATTTATATCAACGTAATCGGAGGCGTAGATGTGAAGTCCCCTGCTGCAGATCTGGGGATTGTCGCATCAATTATATCCTCAGTGAAAAATGTACCGCTTTCGGGTTCCAGTATCTTCACCGGGGAAGTCGGGTTGTTGGGAGAAGTCAGAAAGATCTACGGACAGGAAAGGATTATTAATGAAGCAAAACGACTCAAATTCACGAAACCGGTTTCATCTCTTACTGTCCGAACAGTAAAAGATCTATATCAAACCATTCTCTGATTACTCAAGCAGATATTCCTCTACGTGCAGTGTTTTTTTTCCGTTTGGGCCGGTAACCTCTATCTGAAGAGTATTGACTCCTTTCTTCAAAGGAAACTCATATCTGAAAAGGCCATGGTCATCCGGAAATAGTTCTTCGTTATAGATTGATACGGTTGACTCCGGTTCGGTTTTTCCGACAATGGTGATTTTTTGAACGTTTCGGAAAATATTCTCTTTGGGGGATATGATTTCAACACCCGGAGGGGATAGATACTGATCGAATTGGTATCCGAAGTACACGGCAAAAAAGACAAATACAGCCGCTAGAATAACAAATAACAGTTTTTTCGTCTCAGGAAGAAGCTGTAACGAAGGTAATTTTTTCTTGAAAGTCACATCTTCCTTTTTTTCGTAGTCACGCCGGAAGTACGCCATTGCTTTTTCAGGATCAATATCAAGATACGAAGCATAGGATTTAATCACTCCGGTAATATAGACCCGTGATGTGAATGCTGACCAGTTTTCATGTTCTATCGCACTCAAGAAACGTTCGCGGATACGGGTATCCTTTTCCGCCTGTTTCAGTGTGATGTTCTTCTGTTCTCGTGTATTCTTGAGAAGTTTCCCGACAGTAATCATAAGTGTATAGGAGTATGAAGTATTAAGTATAAAGGATTAAGCGGAATAGATTCATAGCACAGTACCTCATATACTTCTATACTCAACACCTTATACCATTTTTATTAGTGATTTAGCCTTGTGATGCACGTCCTGTATACTCACCAGTCTCAGGATTGATGGTTATGACTTCCCCTTGTTTGATAAAGAGAGGTACCATAACTTTTGCTCCGGTTTCAACCTCGGCTTCCTTTTTTGCATTGCCCACAGTATCGCCTCGCGCCGCATCATCGGTTTGTGTAATTTTCAGTGTCACACTTGCCGGAGGCCGCACGCTCAATGGCTTTTCATCATGCACATAGACATACATGGTTTCGCCTTCCTTGAAGAACTGGATGATATCCCCGACCATCTCAAGCGGAACCTCATACTGATTGTACGATTGCTGATCCATAAAAATTGCATTTTCTGCATCTTTGTAAAGATACTGCATTTCGATACTATTGACTTCGACTGTATCTACAAATTCACTTGATTTGAACGTGTAGTCAATCGTTTTACCTGATGATACATTCTTAATTTTGGTTCTCATCAAAGCTGAACCTTTTCCCGGAGAATAAAACTCTGTTTTTTGAACCTGCCAAATGTCACCCTGATATATAATAAACTCACCTTTTTTAAGATTGCCTGCCTGTACTGCCATAAATTGGAAAAAATGGTAATAAATTAAGAAATTGTGATCAACTTCAGATCTTCGATGGAGCTCAAATCCAGCATGACCATTCCGAGCCTTTCAACACCGATTGCAATCCCAGTACTCACCGGAAGGCCTTTTCGCAATGCATCAACAAACCCTCGGTCGATCGGATGATCTATTTTACCAGACTTTTTACGTTCTTCATATTCATCAGATAGTCGTCTATCCTGTAAATCTGGGTCCGTAAGCTCAGAATAACAGTTTCCCAACTCCACACCTTCAATATAGAACTCAAACCTTTGTGCTGTTTTTCCGTCAGGATTGGGTGTCGAAAGCGCCGCAAAACAAACCGGGTAATCATACAGTACGGTCGGGTGTCCGTTCGTTCCGAGATGTGGTTCAATTTCCTGTGTGTACATCTGCGACCACACATCTTCGTAGGAAAATCCCTCAGTCGCATATCCTTTTTCTTCGGCTCTTTTCAGAAATTTACCGCTGTTGAATAATTCTTCCTCTGATACTGAT
>CAYMVU010000077.1:0-3248 GCA_964394215.1 uncultured Gammaproteobacteria bacterium | reverse complement strand
TCCGTTATCACGTTCTTTGATATCGTCGACAATTGCTGTTGTGGAATACGGTATTTCTTCACCCATCATCAGGAATACCTTTTCCCGAATAAGCTCGCCGATAAAAGCCTTACTGTCCATATTCAGAAGTGGATACACACGCTCTTCAGAAAGAAGCGGCTGTTCTCCGGCTTCTTTTAGATGATTGAAAATCATTTGGAGCAGATTATCGAAATTATGGTTTTTCAAAGCCGAAATATGTATCGACTCTTCGAACTCATCTTCAAGAAATTTATACTGTGGTAAGTAAGTTTGTTTTTCATCGGACTTATTGATAACGAGTATCACGGGTGCTTTCATTTTGCGGGCAATACTGAGTACTTTTGCCTCTTCAAAGTCTCGACGTCTTGTGGGATCGACGAAATAGAGTACCACATCGGCTTCTTTATTGATCGCACCATACGTTTGCTCGTTTATTTTTTTTGCCATGGTATCTTTGGTTTTATCAAAAATACCCGGTGTATCCGTAAAGATTATCTTTCCCCGTTCATCTTCATACAGTCCCTGGATAGGGAAGCGCGTGGTTTGAGGTTTCGGTGACGTAATTGCCACTTTTTGTCCGATGATGTTATTTACAAATGTTGATTTTCCTACATTTGGTCTCCCCAAAAGGAGTACAATGCCTTCTTTCATAGCCCAATTCTATCATATATTTTCCTATTACGGCGTTTTAACGCTCACTTACGGGGAAAGGAGGGATAGGCATCAATGAAGAAAAATAGTCGATATTGCTGATCATTGTATTTTCGTCAAACGGGACACCAAGTCGTGTCAGATTATCAAGAATACCGTCAAGTACCATGAGCTGGCCTTCGTAAGTGTATTCCCGACAAGCAGTACGGCGGATCGGGTCGATAGTTCCCGTTACGGCAAGAAGCGGTCTTCTGATTATTGCCGTCGGACCGTATATGTTTTCAATATCAATTCGGTGAGGTTTAGCAAGAAAGCCCGCAAATTCACCGCTCAGGACGAGGATCGTAGTTTCTCCGTATGCAATAGATTTTCGAATTCCTGTTGCTTTGTATCCGCTTGAAAAACGGGAAGACGTGACAGCAAGCAAATCCGGTTTGTAGCGATTTTCAACCGCTTGCAGTTCTTTCAAATAGGCAACCCAAAGAGATTCAGCAAGCGTACATACCGGATCTTTGAAAACACCGGTTCTTTCCGTTCGTGCAATGGTATCAACAAAATCAAGGCCGAGATCCTCACTGGTACTGTATAAAATTTCACTGCTGTTCATGCCTAATCGCATATTATAGCCGTTTTGCTCGTCAATTGAGGGAGTTTTTGGTAAAATAGAACATCTACTGCATGGGGGATCGTCTAATGGTAGGACAACAGACTTTGGATCTGTTTATCGGGGTTCGAATCCCTGTCCCCCAGCAATCACTTCTCATAAATAAATCCACACAAAGTATTCTTACATCGGTATACCATTGAAACTAGTAATCAGATTCTATTCATCTTCACTGAAGAGACGGGCTGATATTCATTCTCTTTCAAATTTCTGTGTCTCTTCTCACGTTACTTTTAAGATCATTACGTATGTTGACTATATGTCATATAGCGAAAAAGGCTTAAGTACAGTTTGGATGATTATTATCGGTGTGATCATTTTACTCATCATTGGAGGGGCAATATGGTTTTTTTGGGGTAACATCAAACTACCCACCTTCGGATTATTTGGCGGAGGACAGTCGCAGTCACCGACACCTACACCATCCCCAACTCCCACTCCTACTCCCTCAAATCAGCAAACACTGCTTAAAGTGCAAGACCTAACCCAAAACCCTCAACTGTATACCGACAAAACAGTAACGGTAGAGGATTCTATCGCTGAGTGGGTAACGGATCGATCGTTTACATTAAAAAGCTCAGGAGGAGTTCCGATAGTTGGGCAAGATCCACAGGCTCTCCTCGTCATCAGAGCTGAGCCTTTTCCTTTACCGACGGATATCCCGAGCGATCAATTAGCTCTCGGAGATAAGAAAAAAGTAACTGTAACCGGCAGAGTAGCGATCTTTACTCTAACAGGAATGCCCGAACAAACGAAACAGATAGTGGATGAGGAAAAGCTGCGTCAGTATGTAGGGAAACCTGTTATTGTTGCTGATGAGGTAACAGTAACACAGTGATGCATGTATCTGAATGGAAATTGATATGTGTCCTAAATAAAGATAAGAGAGTGTTCTCCGTAAAAAGTTCCCACATAATCAACCAGTGTCAGCAAAAGAAGTTCTTCAGTATGTTCTTCATGAAATCCCATAATATTGAATTTTATCCCGTTTACTGGTACAATTTCCTACTGCAATACGTATTGTAGGAAAAAGCTTTCTACGATTTTATGTATTATAGTAACACTTTGTTTTTGAGTGAATAATCATTCACCGGAAGCATCAACGCACATTTTAAACTTGTTGTGATTCTGCACTTTCGTTCAGGTGGAGATAAAGTCAGACCAGTAGATACTTTCTATCTATTGATCCGGCTTTATCTTTGCTTTGAGAACAATGAAGTTGTTCTCATCTCCGCGTTGAGAGGGCGAAAGCAAAGTCGTGCAGTATCTAGTATGAAAGGATCTACAGATGGCACGCGGACGGAAAGTACGAGTGGATGAACTTCAGATGGGTAAAACCTACCTGTTGTCCCATGGCTTCGGCCATACCGTCGAGATGACCTACACCGGACCGGCCATGGGGAACCTTTGGGGAATCCCATTGCCTTGGGTGAAGGTTCACACGTTTTCGGAGAACGGTACGCCCCGCAGGATCGAAGCACAGCAAGTTGAGCAGAATGTCTACCACATCGAAGGAGATGCTCAGTAGACATGAAGGAGATCGCCCTCTCCGCATTGTGCGTCACAGGCTGGAGCGGTATTCCTTACCGCTCCAGCAACATTCAAAATTAACTTCCTAAGGTCGTGAATATCCCTACTGCAAGCTCCGCCCATAAGTAAAGGAATGTAATTCCTACAATAGCAGCCACGATAATTCTGTTTCTCGTACTTTTTACCATTCGGGCAACAAAGACGAATATACTTGCCATGATAAAGATAAGCAGTCCCATAACCATAAAATCAAATAGCGTCCAGTTTACTAAACCTCCCATTTGCATATTCACAAACGGGATAAGAAGAATCGCCGCCGTTCCTCCCGCAATCCAGCCGAAAATTTTGTTTTGCATAAGAATGCTTGTTGATTTTGTTTTCA
>CAYMVU010000076.1:0-3286 GCA_964394215.1 uncultured Gammaproteobacteria bacterium | reverse complement strand
CGCTTGATGGACATGAAGATCGAACCGTTTCTCGTCGCGTGAACCGTAAATGTCATCATCGCACAGAGATTGGTCAGAAAGATCTGTGAAATGTGCAAAGCGAAAGTCGATGTGAGCTACGAAGATTTCAGCAAAAATATTCCTCCCGAACTTATTAAACAACATTTCGGCACGAAGAAAGATATTCATATTTATAAAGGTGCCGGCTGCGATATCTGTCACTCAACCGGATATATGGGACGACTTGCTGTATTTGAAGTACTGGAAGTTACCAAGCCAATACGTGAATTGATTTTGAAGAAAGCTGATTCAGACGTCATCATGACGCAGGCTAGAAAAGACGGAATGCTTACCATGCTCGATGACGGACTTGCAAAAGTCGCTGAAGGTAGAACGACTATTGAAGAAGTCCTTCGTGTCACAAAAGTCGAGGCAATATAATATCTATGGATACAAAAAAATTATCACTCCCGACAAAGGATAAAATCGCACTTTTTGACAATCTTTCAACCATGCTAGGCGCCGGGATTTCTATCCTGGAAGCCGTGGATTCTCTGCTGGAAGATTCTAAAGGAAACCCAAAAAAACTGCTGTCTGAGCTCCGTCAGGATCTGACGCAAGGAAAACAGGTTTATGCATCTTTCGAACGATTCCCGAACACCTTTGACAAAGTAACAATCAATATCATTCGTGCATCGGAAGAAGCCGGTACTCTTGACGTTGCGCTAAAAGACATCAAGAAGCATATTCAAAAAGAAATGGAGTTTCTGGATAAAATCAGATCAGCAATGATTTATCCTATCGTGATCATGGTGGTATTCTTTCTTGTCATGCTTCTGATTCTTATCTTTGTGATGCCGAAGCTGGCATCGGTATTCGGACGAATGGATGTCGAACTTCCCCTCCCGACAAAGATACTCATGTTTTTATCAGATTTGATCATTCACAACACAATTCCCCTTATTATTGGTATCGTACTGGTCATCGTCGGCTTTATATTGTTATACCTAAAAAAAAGGGCATTTGTGTTGCGGATATTTTTCTCGCTTCCTCTCATCTCCGGGCTTATTAAGCAAATTGATATTGCCAGATTTACAAGGAGTATGGCTCTTCTTCTTTCTTCCGGACTTACGATCACCAACGCCCTGGAACTTTGTGAAGAAATCGTCTGGAGGCGGGATATGCAAAAACTGGTCGCGCATACACAAAAGTCCGTGCTTTCAGGTAAGCGGTTTGCGGAAGGGATTCGAGACGGAAAAGGCCTTATCCCCATGATTGTAATTAAACTCGTCGAGGCCGGAGAAAAAACAGGTTCTTTAGATAAAGCAATGCAGGATGTTTCGGAACATATGGATTATGAAGTTCAGAGATCATTAAATACGCTAACTACACTTCTTGAGCCGGTTATGCTGCTTTTTATTGGTATCGTAGTCGGAGGGATGATGCTCTCTATCATCGCCCCGATCTACAGTCTGATCGGACAAGTTGGGTCCAGATAAGCATGAAAAAACTATTATTACAACGACAAGGATTTACCTTCGTTGAACTTGCTGTTGTTCTTGCAATCATGGCGATTTTACTTACTCTTTCTGTCGTGAGTCTCGGAGGAGTCCAGCAGCAAGCATACCTAAGTAAATCTTTGGATATCCTGCTTTCCGATATCAAACTGCAGCAGTCAAAAGCAATGAACGGCGCAACGGAAGACGGAAATACCCACCGGTACGGCATTCATTTCGAAACCAATAGCTACACATTGTTTCAAGGAGACACCTATGATCCCTATGACACAACAAACTTTACCGTAACCTTGGACGGCCAGCTCACATTTACTTCGGTCACCTTCCCGAACTCTCAAATCATTTTTGAAAAAGGAAGTGGAGAAATAGTGGGGTTTCTTGACGGCAGTAATACGATAACACTATCTGATGGACCCACAATAGTTACGATCAACGCGTTAGGTGTCTTTACAACCATCGATTAATTATGGCATTCACAAAAGGACAAACTCTTATCGAAATTCTGATCATAATCGGACTTATGGCAATACTCCTTCCTGTCCTTATCGGAGGCTTGATATCTTCACGGGAAGGCCGACCGCAACAGCTAAAAAGAGCAGAAGCGGTTCAAAAAATCCAGGAAACAAAAGAAGCCATCCGCAGTATACGCGAGGCAGGCTGGAACAACATAAGCACCAATGGGACTTATCATACGGTGACAGATGGCTTTGCCTGGTCTCTTGCTCCGGGCTCGATTACTGAAAACGGTATTACAACTCAGGTCGTCATATCGGATGTGCAGCGGGACTCGAATCATACTATTGTTGCATTTGGCGGAAGTATTGATCCGTCAACAAAAAAGGCTGCTGTTACGGTAAGTTGGGTTGCACCTATCCCCACAAGCATTACTTCCACCCTGTACTTAACACGTTACCTAGACAACGCAACATATATCCAAACTACCGAAGCGGATTTCAATTCAGGCAATCATACCAACACAACAGTCACAAATGATGATGGAGGTGAAGTAACGCTGGGTTTGGGCGGAGGGGGAAACTGGTGCGGTCCCGAGCTTACCATAGCAGCACTTGATTTACCAAAAAACGGAGCAGCCAATGCACTGACCGCGATAGAAGGACGTGCATTTGCAGGAACGGGAGATAATGCTTCCGGTGTGTCATATGCAGATATTTCTATAACAAATACCAATCCTCCTTCAGCATCAATATCACGAACGGTTGACGGATACAAAACAAATGACGTCTTCGGAGAAATTGGTTATGGGTACCTCACAACTGATACCAACGGAGAAGAAGTCGTGATACTGGATCTTAATACCGGAAGCAAAGTGGGATACTTTGACGCATCGGGATCAACGAATGGTGAGAGCATTTTTGTAAGCGGGAATGTCGGGTATATGACCCAGGGAAACAACTTTCGAACGTTTGACCTTTCAAGCAAATCAGGATCACGACCGCAGCTTGGATCTGTCAGCTTGGCCGGATCCGGAAAAGCAGTATTTGTCGTCGGAGGGTATGCGTATGTCGCAATCAGCGGACATACCGGACGGGAAATGGAAATAATTAATGTATCTAATCCCAGTAGTCCGAGCGTTGTCGGCTATGCAAATCCGAATAGCCAGTCAGGAGAAGACATTATAGTGAATGAGACAGGAACTAGGGCGTATCTTGCCACTCGCTCTTCAGCCTCACAGGCAGAAATTTTTATCATTGACTTATCTACTAAAAACGGTAGCCGTCCTATCATTTCAAGCTATGACACTAGTAGTA
>CAYMVU010000075.1:0-3316 GCA_964394215.1 uncultured Gammaproteobacteria bacterium | reverse complement strand
TCCTGGCATTCACTCTCGCCCGTCTGCGTGATCAGCATATGGGGAACTCAGGGAAACTCATGGATATCATGGGAAGTTGGTTCAATAACGGGACGGTAGATCAGTCTTTTGTGAAGCAAATGGAGGACTATATGATTCACGGCACACTGCAGCCTGCTTTACTGAAACGATTTGTCACCAACCGAACCTTCCTGGAGATGGTCGTACATACTATGCTTACTTATGCCCGTATCAAAGTATTCGGACTGACTTCATTCCAGCGCAACTGGGCGCTCCCGGAATTACCACAGTCGCAATCCGTGCTGGAAACTTAAAAAATGAACGGGATAAGTCGTTTCGTCTTCTTCCTATATTCCCGATACTCCTCTCCGAATTTCTTTTGAAGAAGCCGTTCTTCGTATATCATTTTTATGATCAAATCCACAAGCAGCGTGACGGTAATACCGATCCTGAGCGGCGTGTACTGATTTACAAGCATCCCGACTGCTCCAAGCAGTACGGCAAGATACATCGGATGACGGATGAACCGATATATCCCGTTTGTCACAAGTTTGGCTTCAGGATGGACATTCGGTGAGATCCGCAGCTTACTTCTCCTCATCGCCTGAAGGGCGAACATACCCGCTACCGCCGCTGCCATATACAAGCTAAGCGAAAGATATGACTCAGGAAGAATCGGCCCGGAGAGAGCAAGAAGCGAGAGAGAAATGAATTGAATGAATACAAGCAAAACAGCCATATCATATGATACATAATCATGACCCATATCTGGACCGTTTTTCATATAATTCCGACTTATAACTTATAATAGATTGTTATAATACTCAAATGTCAGTCCAACTTGAATCAATACAGGTCACGGAACAATCTCAAATACATGAAGATGTTGTCTGTCTCAATACCTACGGCGATCGCCGATATGTCTTCCGTGCTGAAGATCCGAGATTTCCCCACATCAAGCGCACTTCTTTCCAGGGACTAACTCTGTACGGAGAATGGATCGAGCTTATGGAAGTCACTGAAGAGCAGTATAAGGGACAACCTATTTTGTATACATTGGGCCTTCACGTCATTGAAAGCTCCGATGAAGACGGAAAAGGAACAATCCTGACAAAAATGTTTTACGGCAATGCCCGCTCAGGATGGGAAGAAGGATGGAGAACCAAACTGAAATCAAACCTCAGCACAACACAGGAAGAAATGCAGGAAATGAATGCCCAGGTACTTACCGCGGACCAGCTTCCTCAGGTACTCGATATCGAAGCGACTGCTCACGCGTTTTTCGATCAAATTGAACAGAACATTTTTTCTACTCCGCCGCTATTTCAACTGGATTATACTCCTGACCGATAAGTATCAGTGACCATCCCCAGAAGACCGGCTTTATCAAGCATCTGGTACACGCGATACTGAGCAAGTTGTGCCTCATTTTCGAAATAGGACAAATTCCCGTAGAGATCAGGATCCTGTTCGAGATCCGCAATCGGATAACCGATCAAAGCAAGCGCCCGATGATCAGGATATACACCCGGATGAATGATGCGACTGTCCATCTCCCGCGCAGTCATTTTTCTGATAAGTTCCCGCTGCTTCATTCGGGATGTATCGCATACGGTAAACTTCTCATGCGGACCGTCATGATGATTCAGAACACCGACGACATGAAGTACGGAAGTATCAAGTGCTGCCTGTTCTACTGTCGCCATAAGTCCTCCGATAAAGAATGCCCCGTCTCCTGTATGCCTTGACTGGCGCTGAAGATCGCGATAAAAATCTGAAGGACTCTGACCCTCCGGCATCGTAAACACTGACGAATAATTCCCTGCCCGTCTGTGCTCTACCATGACACAAGCAGCGATATCCGTCAGGGATTGAGCATTGTAATCAAGTACCGCCAATGTCGTCTCTTCCCCTGGAGTTTGGGGAGACAGAGCGTGGATTACTGCCGATGCACAGTTGGCGTAGGGCAAATCTTCCTTTATGTGTCTGTAAGCTTCGAGTACCGGCATTTTTTCTATAGGTAATTGTTGAAAAAGATTATAAAGACGCCACAACAGCATGTCAACACTTATTATAAACAACTATGTTCTTACAAACCCTTCATAAAGTTCTCGTTATAGTAAAATGATTAAAGAAAGTAGAAAGGAGGTGAAAAAATATGAAAAAGACAATAACAACAATTCTCGTGTCAATAATGTCAGTGTTTATGTTCGCAGTTGCAGTAAATGCTGCAACATCTACAGTTATTGTGACTGGGGACACATCCGCCGGTGAAAATCAGCCGGGTTGGCTTTTCAACCGAGACCCCGCCAATGCCATACCTTTTGAATTCAATCAAGATGAAGCAAGTATCGGTATGGGGAGTCTCTATGTTGAGCCCATTACCAACACAATCAACGGTAACGCTGACAAATTCATCGCTGAAAACTTCATTAATGCTCCTATTGCTGATGTCGAATCCATTTCCTACGATTTCATGATCGGAGCAGGCGGAGACGCATCTGACGAAAATGAGTTTTACATGAGTGTCTATGCCAATTTCGGTGAATCAGATGATGACAAATTCTATGACTGTCGATACAGTGTCGTACCCCCAACGGGCTCTACAACTGATTGGACAACCGTCACATTTGACCCGACAATGGCATACCCGGTGACAACCCGCGGCGGAGCTCAGGCTTCACCTTATACATGTCCGGCAGTACCTGCTGATATGGACTTGCTCAGTCCCGGATCAAACATTCGGGTCTTTGCACTCAATGTCGGAGACACATCCGCAAATGACACAGGTCTGGACGGATATCTGGACAACGTCGTAGTGAGTATCGCAGGCGATACAACGATCAGCGACTTTGAACCAGCTCTTACTCCTTCTGACAAAAATGAATGTAAGAACGGAGGATGGATGATGTTCAACACACCAGTGTTTGACAATCAGGGACAATGCGTAAGCTATGTCCAGGCAAATGAACATGCACAAAAGTGAGTAAATACAAAGTATGTATCTTCTCACAACATCTGTTAAAAACTGCTAGTATGTTGAAAATAGAAAGGAGGTGAAAATATGAAAAAACTTATCGGATTTCTAACTTCATTCATTGCACTTGCATTCATGGCGGTTCCTGTATTCGCAGTCGGGGTTGTAGAAGTAACTCCTTCGAATCCCGAAGGTTGGGCCTCTGCTGATACCAGACCGGGCGGTATGATTGAATATGTGGAAGATATGACTTCTCCCTATCCGGACGGTGCATTACAGCTCACAACAGATAGCACAAATGCTGCAAAAGCACAGTATCTTCGCGCAGAAAACCTTCCC
>CAYMVU010000074.1:0-3320 GCA_964394215.1 uncultured Gammaproteobacteria bacterium | reverse complement strand
ATTACCCAACGGACGTGAGCTTACCCCTGCTGAAGCAGGGGCAATTATTGATGAAAAAATTCAATTACAGGAATTTACCGCTCTGGCAGTACAACTGGCTCAAAAAGGGTATTTAAAAATCGTCGAAAAGAAAAAGAATGATTTTGAATTGCACAAGATGAAAGAGTTCGCAGGAGAAATCACTTTGCTTGCATATGAGAAACTTTTTTTAACAGAGGTTTTTTCCGCAGGTACGGTCATCAGATTGAAAGATAAAGATACAGAACTTGCGTCAGCCGTGAATTCTGTGGAAAAAGAAATGTATAAGCAACTAATTGAAGACAAACTCTTCCCAAAAAATCCGGACAGTATCCGGAAGTATTATGCTATTATCACCGGACTTGCAACAGTAACATTCAATATACTTTTGGTTATCTCTGCTAGTATTTTCGGACGAATAATGCCGCGGAAAACACTGGATGGAGTACACGCTTCTAATATTGCCAAATCACTTAAAAACTTCCTGGTTTCACAGGAAAGACAACTGGAGTTTCAGGCGGACAGGCAGATGATGTTTGAGAAACTCTTGCCATACGCAATATCATTCGGAGTAGAGAAGATCTGGGCGAATAGATTCAAGGATCTGACTTTGAAACAACCGGAGTGGTACCAAGGGCATACCGCAGGTGCCTTTACTGCTCAATCATTCAGTAATTCGCTTCATAGTTCCTTTGCTACTTCGCTGAGAGCAGCTGCTACGCCTACCACCTCAAGTACAGGCTTTTCTTCCGGGTTTAGCGGAGGCTCAGTAGGTGGCGGAGGCGGCGGCGGAAGTGTCGGAAGCTGGTGATATAATACAACATGCTATACCTCGAACGGGAATTACTAAGTGGATCTGTAGTATCGTCAGAGATTGATAGAGTAAGGTCTGTATTCGGGATGCTTCCCCGCAACGTATTTGTGATCTCAGACAACGCTCCGATAATCGCACAAGAACTGGGTATCCCGCTGGATACAGTTATTGAAATACTCCAAACACCCCAACCTTCTTTGTACCCGGATGTTCCCTCAGGTTTACAGAGGATATCCGCAGCAGGTTCATTACCGTGCATATGGACACAAGGACATGTTGACCGGGGAGTCGACTTTGAAGCATTAGGAACTCAGCCAAATCTCGCCTTTCAGTCGATAAAGTTAGTGAGATCCGGTCTTCATATGCATTTACAGCAATTCGGAGATAGGCTTTCCCAAATGGGAATTCCGGGAGTATTTGGAGGGTATGATAAATGTGATCCCACTATTATATTGCCTGTATTGGAATCGGTCCAACTGCATGGTTTTGACAGAATTGTGGCTGTTGATGATCTTGCCTCGAATCTTACACAGCTGGGTGAGATATGTAATCTGACGAATATGCCCTTTACACCGGTTTTAATAGATAGACGACAAAATATACAGACGGGCATTATTTCTTCATTTGATGAGCTGACGGTCGTAGAAAATTCATTTTACTTGCTCGATCTCGACCGTACACAAATTGATACTGACGGGATGAAGGAGGATTTATATACGAGACTGGCTCAGGTTCTACCTCGGTAATATTATTCTGATAGCCTTCTGTAAACATTTCCCATATAGTTATGGATTTCTTCTTGATGAAGTCCGTAGTATGTGCCAAGCATGGCAGCAAGATTGATACCCATAAGGGTCATATATGGTCCCAGTTTCCGTTGAGCGGAATCTTTCCTCAGCTGTTGAGCTTCGTCAAACGGTCCGTATGTTTCAGGTAATTGTGATTGCTTAAATCGGTCATATGAGACTTTTGCACTTACTGCAGTCGATACTGCATCGCAAATTTCCTGATATGGGATTTTTTTTAATGTCTCTGATGAGACGGGAAGGCTGCTATCTATAAGCTTTTGTACTCGTGGCTGCGAAAGGAGAGTCGGAATACCGATTGCTGCAGCCTGAAGTATTGAACGCCCTGCATGAGTGCCGAAAAACTCCCACCAGGCATTTCCTCCTTCATTGACAGGAATTGCTTTTGCCTCAGCTAGGGCACGGTACCAACTTGGAAGAAGTCCGGTCATTCCTGATGTCATCGCTAAAACTTCACCGGATAGAGATCCTTTGGCATGTGCTTGATACATACGTGTCATTGCAAGAAAAGCGTTATTCGTTCGATCCGTGACTGCGTCATACAACGCGCCGTTGCCTTTACCGTATGTTCCGTTGATTTTGGCCATTTTTCCATCAACAGCATCCGCAACCAATCCGGCAGAAAGGATAATAAGCGGAGTCATACTTTGCGTTTCTCGAGAGGGTACTTCCTGAGACTGATACATCTGCATCATGGATCCTGCAGCGACACCAAGTCCGCCTGCAATTGTCACCTGATCAGCCGTTATTTCCGGAAAAACATCGTGAATTCGCTCAGTTGTCCACTGGAGAGGAGGGTCGGTCATTTTTCGGAGCCATGAACGGGTATCAGTAGGTTGATGAGCATTTTCTATAGACATAAATTACGCATTATACACGGAAATAATAAATTATTGGTTATACTAAATTGTATGGGTAACCAAGACAGAAAAAAATATCTGATGTTTGTCGGAATTGTAGTATTATTTCTTATTTTTACTTCGAAACGTCCTTACGACAATAAAACTTTTCAGCTGTCAGGACAAAAATCATTTGTAGCACAAAGCTCAGTGAAGGAAACAACTGAAAAACAAGATCGTTCCTTTTTTTCATTATCGCTACCTTCATTTTTTTCAGATGATAAAGATAGGATTATCAATGATAATTGTGGCATATCTTTTAAAATACCCAATGATTGGACTCTTTTCTCGGTTGAAGAGGGTGATCGATTCTGTAATTACTACATTAAAAATCCCCACAAGAGAGGGGCAACATTGCAGTTAGGAGTTCCCTTTTCTCCATCTATGAAAGAAACTGTTGAATGGAATGAGTTTATTCAATATATGAGTGCTACTTTAGAACTAAAAACTGCCTCAGTACCACATGCAGACGAGGCATATCAGACCGAAAGGATTGTTTATACTGCAGATTCCGGAGAACTTACGGGGGTTGGTGACCCTATGTATATATTCAGAAAGGACCAAGCTGTGTATTTTATAAGATATGGATATGTTGACGATGATGGAAGAAATATGCTTGATGATATATCTTCAGTGGTATCCTCAATTAAATTTCAAAAAGATAAGTCCTTCTATGGAGCTCCACTGAGAAGCACGCCATAGATCTTTCGTTTGAGGGTCAGCCATGATACAATATCAGGTACAGACACTGATCCCGTAGCTTAATTGGATAGAGCATCAGAT
>CAYMVU010000073.1:0-3409 GCA_964394215.1 uncultured Gammaproteobacteria bacterium | reverse complement strand
CTCCGGAGTCAGCAATGCGTCAAAGGCTTCGGATGTCATTTGATCACGTAAGGCATGAAGGAACGGTCTGAGGACCGATTCGTTCATAAGAGCTGTATTTGTGTTGAAATACTGCTCTCCGGAGGTATGATCTCGGTCTGCCGGTATAGCATGATCTTCGATATCATCAGCCAATCCAAGTTTCATAAACAGATCGGTTTGACCGGCTTTCTTTGCCTGAGTAAGCTCGCAGATATCAGGTGTCAGTGATCCGTCTCCATGAACTTTTCCTCCGATAATACCTCCTTTTACATCTGCAGGAGTTCGGGTTGTCGTGATCATCACAATCCCTGATTCCTCGGAGGTATATGCTACCATTTCCGGGGTGACAAAATTGTTCGGTCCGTCACCATTAAAAATTGCCCTAACAGTGGGTACTCCCTGATCTTCAGCAGCCATGATTTCATGTAAAAGCATGACGCCTGCCTGTCCATGACCTCCCGGAGCGACATGCTCCGTTGAAAAGCGTCCTTCTGCCACATCCCATGAAGGCAGATCTCCCTGCTTGAGCCAGCGGCCGTTCAGGATGTTGTGCGCCTGAAAATACGGTTCATACTGATCGTAAACTGCTGCCATGGCAGGGTGACTGTCGTCATTTACAATTGGTGTCAGAGAAATTCCTCCGTAACGTCCGGCTTCCGCAATAATGCGATTGATTTTCACTTCAGCAATACTCATATATCCTATACTGCCATCGGCTTGCATATAGGGAAGATACAAATCAGTAGATTTTGATCCTTTTTTCCCGCGAAGAGCTTTTCTGTCAACAACATCTGACATCTCCTGCAGATAATCATCACGAATGACGCTTGACCCTAAGCCTGCATCCATCGGATGAAAACGGACATGCACGCCCTGAGCCGCATGAAGATAGTAATCCTGTCCTTTTAATAGCTCATACGGGACCACCCCAAGTACTTGTGCACGCTCGGATTCGGTCATAAGAGAAGAGGGGATGAAGTTCTCTCCTATTTTCACGTGCTTGTGCTGAGGATCCCTTCTCTGGACATCGAGACCGTTGAAATATGCTCTGTCATGAGAGGCCAATTCCGATGTGATTTGAATATCCTGCTCCTGAAGTGCTGTTGACATAAAATGTAAAAAACTTGAGATTGAAAGTATGATACTATATGAAATAGTATTTGTGAATAGCTTTCTTTTTTTTAGTTGTTATTTCAATCCGAAACAAATTGCCGGCAAATGCAGATTCATATTTTGATTGGTTTTGAGGCTAATTTATTCTTACAAAATATTACTTGGGCTTATACAACAGCATAAACGTCGTTTTTACATCTGGGCAAAAACACAAAAAAACTATTGACAGATACATGCTTAAAGTGTATGATAGTGTATGATAATTCAATAATTATCATATGTTATATGACAGTTTTTCCTAATTCTATGTCAGAACAACTAAAAGCACAAATGGTTCAGGTTTCTGAAGCCCGATCAAGAGATGCGCTTGCAAGCGTAGATCGTTCACCGCTACAGGATTTTATTGATCGAGGAAGTGCCGGACCGTACAGAGCCGAGGAAGTATACACCCCGGATGTCCAGGAGTTTCTCGCAGACCCCTCACAGGTATCAGTAATAACGTGCGGCAGAAACGAACATCAACGCGGAAACCTTGCTCCGACTCTCGAGTATGCACTGGCAAGTACCGGAACCAATCGTAATGTTGTGTATATAGATGCGCGTTCAACCGACGGATCAGCTGATGTCGCACGTGCTCTTGGGGTTCAAACTATCGAAAGAAATCATGCACTTGAAGAATGGTTCGATACTGAACGACTGGCTGAACTTATGTGTCTTCCGAAAGATGCACTCTTCATGGATGTCCCCGGATATACACCGATGCGCAAGGGTGTAGATGTGATGCTTGCACGATATTTCGCATATCGAAACGGGACCGAAAATGATATTTTTATTGATTCAGATTTAAAAACAATCCCCGGAGGAGAGAAAGCTCATCTTTTGGGACCGCATCAGATATATCATCCTATCCAAAATCTGGCACGAAGCTATCTGGATCTTAATAAAGCAATACCGGGAGATCAAACTCCTATGACGATTTATACCGGTTCAGGAGAACGCAACAATGAACCTATTATGGCTATGTACAACGCATATTTAGCTGATGCAACATCTCCTTTTAAAGATGAAGAGCAACAGCGTATTGCCCGGGCATTCTATGCAATGCCGGGAACTCTTATGCATTTATTGACGGGAGAATTGATCGTATCAAATCGTCATTTTCACCAGAAAAACGGCGCGCCTGCCTACGGTAGTGAACTTGATGTCATGAATGCCACAGGACAAGCAACAGAAAGCGCCCGAACACTTTCTCAAGCAGGATTTGCATTGAAGCATTTTGGTGATCTATCCAGTGAATCTCTTGCAAACCAATATCCGTTGTTTGGGAACAGCAGAAGAGGAGAGCAATTACGGATTGATGAACCACAGCTTGACGATAAGGAATGGTGGATGATCGCAGGACTTCTTCCGCAGTTTATCAGAGGAGTCGGTGACTATTGTATTGCTATGAAGCGTTTGCCGCACGAACTTCGAATCGAGGATTACCCGAAGCTCAACTGCTGGCTCGGAAATATCAATGAGTGTTCCTACGGTGACAAAGTAACTCAGACGAGAGTATCCAAACGTTCTCCGATGGAGCGGGCAATTCCTCCGATTTCCCTCATGCTTGAAGAAGGCATAATAAAAAGTTAAGTATACTATCTACCATATGAAACATGATTTATCCCAACTCAAACAGGAAGTAAAACAGAAGATGGCCTATACAAAAGGAGCTATCAAACGCCGCGCAAACGGTGCGCTGAAATATGATTATCTGGTTCCAGGAGGAGTTTATGAAGAGCAATGGGACTGGGATGCCTTTTTCATGGGTGTAGCACTCACATCCGAGATCCCGTCCGAAGCAATTTACCTGAAAAATTGGGCCTTAAATTATATTCTGAACGCTCACAAAGACGGAAAAGTAGCAGGATGTATCACCCGCGACGGGGATGATCCGCGACTGAATCACATGAAGCCGTTTTTAGCACAAGGTGCATATATCGCCGCAAAAAATCTCGGTGATTTTTCATGGCTGAAACCGAACTGGTCAGCGATGAAAAAAGTCGTCATGTATCGGGAAAAACACCTTTGGGATAAAAAACGAGGTCTTGCTATGTGGCATGACAGTATGGAATCAGGTGCCGACAACAACGTTGCAGGATACCGAACCGAAAGTCTGAAAGGTATGGAAAAAGAACTCGGGACGAAATACGATGCCTTGCGAAAAGAACGGGGAGGATTTATAAAAGAAAATGTCCAAGACTATCCCAAAGGCACTATTGCTTTTCCTGATGTC
>CAYMVU010000072.1:0-3804 GCA_964394215.1 uncultured Gammaproteobacteria bacterium | reverse complement strand
GTCTGTTGCGATTGGCCACTCCGCCACCCCTGGTTAAGCGTTTATTATACCACCCGAGAACCAGTTAGAAAAGTATAAACCATAAATGTGCTCCTCAGCCGCGACTTTCATTGTCTATTCCTGATATACTACCTTTCATAGAGAAAGAATTCCAACAACTCATCTTATGATTTATATTCAGATTACACTCATTATTCTTTGCCTTATTGCAATAATCTCTTACCTCACAAATCCCTTTGTGAAATTTTCTCTCATCAAAGACCTTTCAAAAGTTGATGAAATCGACAATAAACTTGTTTTAAAACGAATACGATCAGTGAAACTCCGATACCATTTATTCTGGAGACATTTCTCCATGCTTAAATCAGCGTGGCATATCGTCGGCAGTCGTTTCGGAAGAAGGAATCGGACAAGATCCTCTATCATAACGGAAATCATCCAGGAAATTCACGAAAAACGCTTTGACCCTAAAAACATGTATCTGATCTCAGGAGATCACTTCAGTGTATTATATCCGCGATCTTTGGGTATCTTTTACCATAGTCTCCTTGACCGGCGCACGGCACTGAGCATCACGGACTGGCTTAACAGGCAGCGCATTTATTTGAAAACCCTTGCGTATGCTCTCAATGTCTATAGTCAGTCGGAAGAACTTTCGACAACGATTGTACCTGCTACACCGAACTCCGTCATCCTCCTGAATATTTATGCCACCCCATCTGACACGCTATACAGCTTGTTATATGCTTTTGATCAGCTACTCGGCAGCTCATCACTGGAAGAAATCTATCCCTTTGAGAAAGATACCCCGTACAAATTAGCTACAAAAGAGACCGCTACTGATCTTCTTCATGAGTATCGAAAGGCTTTGAGACGTCATTACAATACATATAGAAAAACCGTGTTTGATGAGGAATCCGGATTTATCAAAAAAGATTTGCTACTTTCAGGGACAAAAGATATTGTTAAAAAATACAGCGGCTTTTATGACAACGTAATTTTTTGGAAGACTACCCAGCTTGCACAAAAACTTGAACTAATTGAACATGATGAGGCATTTCTCGCTATTTATAAAAAAAGAATTATTTCCGAGTTTTGGAGGGATGAAGGACTATTTCTTGAGGATTTGAGTGAAGAAGCCAAGACGAAGAAGTGGTACTCATCAGATTGGCTTATTGCCTATCAAACGGGATTTTTATCGGTACAGGACACAAGAGAACGCAGGTATCTGGAGAAAGCTGCTTCATATATCATCGAAAATGAGATTGATCAGCCTTTCCCTATCAGATATCACAATGACTTTCGGAAGAAGAGGCTGCATTTTCCCGTAAACATTGGTGCCCCATACTATGGTTCACTTGTCATCTGGAGTCACTGGGGAATGGAGTATATTAAACTCCTAACAGCTCTTTCAAAATACCCCAAAACCAAGGAGTATCTCGCTAAAGCGAAGAAGCATCTTGAAACGTATGAATATAACATCTCAAGATATCGAGGATATCCCGAGGTTTACAACCGTTTCGGGGACTTTTACACATCTTTCTTTTACCGTAGTGTCCGGACTACCGGATGGATCATTTCGTATGAACAGGCATATGAAATGGTTAAGGCCTACGATAAATAATTCATAACCTGTGGTACAATAACTGGATATGACTGACCAAACATACCAAGCCTTTTGGAAATGGTTTCAGCAGGAAGAAGACAAACTGTTTTATTACGAAGCATACGAAAAGGAGCTTTTACCTCAAGTCCTAAGTGAACTTCAAAAAATAAATAAGGATCTGGTCTTTGAAATCGGACCTGAAATGGAAGGACAAAGAGAGTTTGTTATAAGTGCCAATGGCATAAAGTCTGCCTTTTCTGACGTGATAGAGCTTGTCAAATACTCTCCTGATCTTGATCGATGGCAGATCATTCCTTTCAGACAGCGGAAAGATGTTTCAGATCTGGAAATCCAGCTTGATGACATGATCCTTACACCCAATGACATCAGCTTCTCATATCAAAAGGAAAAAGGAAGAATCAATCTGGCACTCTATGTCGAAGATATGGATGATGAAGATGAAAAAATGTATCATATGGTTTTCCTGCTTCTTGATAATATTATTGGAGAATATGATGTTGAAATGAAAATCGGATCAATTGATATTTATTCTGACGAAGATCTCGTGGAAGATGATCAAATATTCCCTTTGACCAAACTTCCGCATATCATTGATAGTTTGAGCTCAAACTCAACCGTTCATTAATGGAAAATCCACCAGTAGATATACTGGAAAATGTGAGGAAATTATTTTCCGCAATAGCCGGCGGACTGCTGACTGTGTTTCCGTTTATCGTTGTTGTTCTCACCTTCATACTACTCGTGATACTCGGTATTCTGATGTTTCTTTTTTCAGGGACACCTTCTTTTCAGCTCAATTAACTGTGCATTTCAGGTACGCAGATCTCTTCGTGATGTATTGACAAAAGATTTGATAATAAGATAGGATCATATCAACGGACAAGTTATCATTTGTCCATTTGAATGCTTGCAGCTGAACATATCTCAACTCTTGTACAAGGTACACCGTATTACATTCCGGGTCAACCCGGTCTTCAAGGCTTAAATGGTTTCTTTCTCTCCTGTACCAGAGCTCGTGCTGACGATCCTGAGACGTATCGCCAGCATATCCAGAAGGGATATATCGATCAGTACGTGGCATACGAAAGAGAACATCAACCCGCAGAAGTACAGGAAGCACTGGAAGAAATCCAAGCTATTCCGGATCCGCGCCGCCGCACGGAAGCATTGCTTACCCTCCTTCAGGAAGTATCAGCTGCTTATGCCTATCCCACTCCCCGGTGGGTGAAGGAATCAAAACCGATGTATCAGATTATGGTTGACCGATTCTGTAATCCCAGTCTATGGTCACCTGATGAGGAAATCCGTGAAACGGCAACAGCACATTGGAATGGATTGCAGGACCGGAGGGAGCGGGATTTTTTTGATAATGTCAATTTTGCCGGCGGCACACTGGAAGGGATCATTGCAAATATCGACTATTTAAAAAGTATAGCCGGAGGCCTCTATCTCAATCCAATTTTTGAGTCCGATACCGTTCACGGCTACAATACGGCCGATTATACCAGTGTAAATCACCGTTTTGCAGGCATCTCCGACGAACAATACTACGGAGCATCCGAACGGGAGCGGGAAGAAATGAAACGGACAGGGATGAAACAATTCGATTCTCTGACAGATCAAATCCCGGTAGTCCTTGACATTGCTGTCAACCATACCGGTCGTGCTCACAGTGCTTTTCGGGATATTGAAGCAAACGGAATACAGTCTCCGTATACTGATTGGTATCGCGGTCTTCAGTTTGATGAAGAGGGGAAGCTTACAGGCTGGAAAGGCTGGTGGGGACATGATACTCTTCCCGAGTTTGATCACCATAGCACCGGCGTCCGAGATCACTTTTTGGGCAAAGGATATGCCGTGGGCAAACCGCTCGAGGAGCAGACTGAAGAGTGGAAAGCATGGGTTACCCGGATTCGAAATGCCGGAATGAGAGCAGAGGTATTGGAAGATCCTCAACTCCTGGAAGAAGCTCAGAAAAACCTGGGAGTAATCGGTTTCTGGAGTGCCATGATGAGTGGGGAGAAAAAGGACGGGACAAAGAAAAACGGCGGGTGGAGGCTTGATGTCCCCAATGATATCAACCGTCCCGAGTTCTGGAATGAATTCAGAACCCTTGTCAAAACCATTGACCCTGAACTTTGGATTGTCGGGGAGATTTGGGATAATGAAAATGAGGC
>CAYMVU010000071.1:0-3821 GCA_964394215.1 uncultured Gammaproteobacteria bacterium | reverse complement strand
TATGGCCTGAACGTCCTATCACTATCTCCTTCCCATCATAGTCCAGAATTACATTGGTCCAAAGATCTTTCATGAGAACCGGAGTCTTCGCATCGAAAGAAATCTCGAGGTTTTCTGAGGTAAAATGCTCAACTTCTTCTGATTTTGTGATCGTGGACTCAGGTTCCTTTTTGGGAGAGGATGCAAACCAGGCTACTGCAGAAAGAAGTAAAATAAGAACAATGATCCCGATAAAGGTTACGTTCTTTTGTGGCTTTTGTTTTTTCATGTTATGTAGTTATATGTTTAAGATTACAGAAATGCCTGACAGTTATCAATACCTTAAAAGATACGGAAATATGTATTGAATAAGATACTGATAGTATTGTTTGATTATTTTGTTTGGATTTTTATTCCTTTTCTTTTCTTTCTTCTGCTTTTTATCTTTGTTCTTATTCGGTTGATCTGACACAGTGGGAGATGGACTTTTGGTTGGTGCTGATGTGATAGTCGGAAGCGGCGTCATTGTAGGTGTTGCTGTCGGTGTGGGTGTCGGCGTTGGCGGAGGATTTTGTATTGTTATTGATGATTTCTTTATATGTTCTTCGTTTCCGTCGCGATCGACAGAATAGTATTCAATTTCGTATATTCCTTCGTTTTCCAATGTAAACGGCTCTGTATAGACCTGCATTTCAGCTCCGCTTATTCGATAGTAGGTATTCTCTACTCCCAGTGATTCTGTCGGTTCATCAGTTGCGGAAAAACTGATAACGGCGCCGGGTAAATAGGACTCATTGAGTATTGTCCCGTCTATCTGAATGGTTGTTATCGAAGAAACGGAGTCTATCCTTTCGCCCATCACTACAAAGTCAGTCAGATGATTCACTTCAGTACTTACCGTATTTGTTCCTTCATCAAAATATGAGTTCTCTTTTTGCCAGGTGATGCCGTCGTCACTTGAATAGACTGAGACCGTATCTTTCTTGTACCTTGAAAGATCTTCAGAATCGACAATGATGTTAACCGTGAGATATTTATCAAATGTCTTAACTATATTCCCGAATCCGTCTTCGATTTCGATACGAAGTCTGTTTGAAAGATTGTGAAGCGTTCCGTTTATTACATCATCAACCGCTACTTTTGTAATCGGTGGCAGCTCCTGAAAACGGACGATCATATCATGGCTCACAATCTGCATGGGAAACTCAACAGTACTATCCCCCACAATATATTTTTTGCCGTCAACAGTGAGAGTATACGTCCCGCCGGCCGGTTTATCAGTCCACAGATAGTGACTTTTGTTCCCCGTTCGTGCCAGTCCGTTGTACTCGAAGGAGTATCCTTCCCACGGATCCGATTCTACCCCTTGCCAGCCAAATGGGTCAAGAAGCCCGTCAGGAATATTGTCATCAAAGTTCCCGTCATTATTTTTGTCCTGAACAACCATAAAATGGATATGCGGACCGGTAGTTTTTCCGGTCATGCCGACGCGTCCGATCATTTGCCCTGTGGATACAGGTACAGGGGCACTTGTTGTAATAAGATCTTCCGAAGACAGATGGCAGTATCTTGTCTGAAATTCGTTTCCGTGATCAATCATGATCATGTTGCCGCAATTGCCCCACTGTTTGTATGTTGCAGTTCCGTCAGCTGCAGCAAGAACAAGAGTATTCATCACTACACCGGCTGTTCGTGCCCAATCGTATCCGTCGTGGCTTGAGTATTCCCGCTGAGATTTTGTTCCGTCGAACTCTACAATACTGCTCAACAACTCAACCGGCTCGGATATCCCGCTGCTCAAAAAAGGATATTCATGATCAAAATAAGATGACATTGAAAGTGCGGCTTCAGCAAATTTCTTTCCCTTACTTTCATAATCCCACGGTAATCGCAGAAAGGGAGTTACCTGTTCTGCTTCATCATCAAAATGAACAAGATATAAAGGACTGATATCAAAGTACATTTTTGTGACGTTATTTTCCTTAATCCAGTTGGCGCAAAATTTCCGGTTGTACCTTATAAAAATCTGTGAGTCCGCATATCCCAGATGAGGGTATTTCGGTCCCATGAGATGTGAGATATCAAGAGGAGGCATTTGTTTCTCCTCACAACCTCCTTCATAAATAAACCGCTTTGACGTATCACTTCCGTACACTTCCAGTTGTACTCCAACGTCCGAAGTCCCCGTTCCGTCAGGATTCATTGAAAGAAGTACTTTTCCCGATTTCCAGGGGACAGGAATGGTTGTATGATACAAAATAGTCGGGAGATACGGAGTACCGACAAACTTCTGTTCATCCGTGACTTTGTATTCGTGTATCTCCATAGCATATGTCTGTTGTGAAGAGAAAATAAATAATAAAAGGGTTATTATATATGTAAGTAATTGTATAACTATTTTTCTCATGTCTTCAGACTAGCTTGTTTCGTTAAGAATTACAATATCTGTAAACAAATGTATACCTATTAGTTATGTAAATATATACATAGTTTGCAAAAATTCGTATCCTGTTCTCACATGCAAACTGTAATACTACATTGAGATCTATACTTAGGAGAAGCGGAGCTTTTGATAGAAGTAGAACATCATACCTAGATAGCCAAACAGAATACCGAGCGCAAGAATCAACTGTAACCATGGTTTTTCTGATGCCGGTTTATACTCTGTTCTGACTTTATCCCATTGACCCAAAATGTCAGTTGACTCGGTTTGCTGCACCTTAGCAGAATTTTGAACTAACTCCCTCTCAGGAGTAGGAGATGGTGATGAAGGTATCGCGGTTGTTGGACGATTGAATGATACGACAGTTACTCGTTTGGGAGTCGGTGTCGTTGTTTTGGTCGGGCTTCGGTAGTACGGGTATGAGGCCGGGTAAGCCTGACCCGTATTCGCTGCTGATTTAGCCGGTATTACAGATGGAGACACAGTCTCCTGAGTGGTTGTTGGTGAGGCAATCAGAGTCGGCGTGGGTGTAGATGACACAAATACGGACTGCGTCGGTGCCGGTGTCGGCGTGGGTGTATTGGAATTGATTTCAAATTGAGCTGTTTTGACATGTTCGGGGTTACCGGCATAATCCTCAGAATAATATGAAATGGTAGAGATTCCTTCTTGCTGTATGATGAAGGGCTCAGTATAGGGGCTCCAGGTTCCGGAGTTGATTCTGTAGGCGGTATATTTGACATTTTGAGATTGACCCGATGGGGCATCGGTAGCCGAAATGCTTACCTCAACATATGTCTCGAAATAATAACCGTTCCAATCTCCTAAAAATGAAACATTACTTGTGGGCGGTTCGGTATCCACAGGCTCTGCGGCATATGCCTGCGATCGGGTTGCTGTAACTGAAGCAATAATGAAAAAAGCAAGAACGAAAATGAAAGACCAATACAAACCATTACGGCTAATTCCCACAGTTCTATCCATAGTATGCTTCCAGAATAACCTTTCTATTCATTTTCTGCAATACATATTATTTAAATAACTGAAGTAGATACGCCAAACGGTTTTTAAAGAAGACAAGAAGAAAAATTGTGATTGTTGCAAACGTGTAGATTATATCGACATACATGACTTCGACGAGTTGATCGGCATAAAAAATCAGAGCGGCAAGATATACAGGGAACAGTATTGCCGGAACGAGAGATACGATGCTTTTTTTTGCAAGAAAATAATTCATCATAAACATCATCATTACATATCCGATACCAAACAAGCTTGCCCATTCAATATAAGGGTAAAGGCTGAGGAATTTGTCACCGAAAAGAGATTCAATCATCAGTCGTCCGAACATCCCGTAACCTAGATTTGCCGTAATTCCGCCGATAATAAAAAGCAAAAA
>CAYMVU010000070.1:0-3992 GCA_964394215.1 uncultured Gammaproteobacteria bacterium | reverse complement strand
ACTTGACTTCCTATTTTACTCAAAAATCTCCATGCTTACGCAATGGACGCTGCCGCCGCCTTTGAGGTACTGGGACATGGGAATTGTGATGATACGAAAGCCAATCTGAGTGAGAGTGTCTTTTAGTTCATTTGAGATGCCTTGTGTCATGATGAGGTCATTCTCAAACGTGACGAGGTTGCAGGCAAAATTTTTGTTGTCATCATCGGATGTCGGAATGACGGTTTTAAATTGTTGTTTGATAACGGTTATTCCTTCTTCAGTCAGTGCTTTATCATTTACTAACACCGTTTCTTTGTTCAGGGGAGCGACACAGGTATCCAGATGATAGTAATATTCATCCGGGAGCTCTATTGACAGGACTTCTTTTCCTAAGAATTCAGCTAAAAGAGTACCTGCTTCCCTGGAAGATCTTTTTCCGTATCCGAACAAATATATGTCATCAATTTTCAAAAAGTCCCCGCCTTCAAAATATACATCTTCAGGCATACTCTTAATTTCGTATCCCTGTTGTCTGAAATATTCTTCGGCAATTGTTGCTTCCTTTTGTCTTTCCGGATACTTGAAATTGGCTTTTATAAATATCTTGTTTTCAGCATGTCCGAGATCTGTTGTGAAAACCTGATCAGGCAATTCTTCTACGCATCCCAGCTCGTCATACGTTATTCCCAACTGGTCGTATGCATAGGTGAGGGTGTTGTACTCTTCCTGTGCCTTTGCTTTATCAATCTTGTTATCAACATCCATCCACGGATTTATCTCGTACCTGATATCATAAAATGTAGGAGGGCAAAGCAAGAGTTTTTTCATAAGTCATCATCAAAATGATATTTTCATTTCAGTATAATAGAAAATAAGAATAAATTTGCAAGAATTTTATTAAAAAGTGCAATTTTTTACTTTTTATATACATTATTTAAAAATATGTCTGATATCCATCTGGGTGAGGAAATAAGAAGAGTTGTTACCGAAGACGGAAGAAAAATTGTTCTCAGATATCCTTCATGGGGAGACGAAGAAGGGATGAGGGAGTTCATAAACACAATGTCAGCGGAGGATACATTCATTACTTTCTCAGGGGAAATTGTGACTGAAGAAGACGAAAAAGCATATCTGACCCGGATGTTTCAGGGAATGGAAGAGGAAGACTGTATTTTGATTATCGCTGTTTCAGAAGACAAAGTAATCGGATCAGTGTCTTTGGAACGTAAAACTGACAGCAGACGTCGTGCCAGACATATCGCAACATTCGGTATCTCCATTCTTTCTGAGTATCGCGGAGTCGGACTTGGAGAAGAGATGGCAAAAGCTGTTTTTGAAGAAGGCGCAAAATATCTTTCGGAAATTAGGCTGATTGCCCTTTCCGTGTATTCTCTCAATGAAAAGGCACACAAACTGTATCGAAAATTGGGTTTTCAGGATTACGGCAGACTTCCAGGCGGTGTTTGGTATAGGGATCAGTATATCGATGAGATATTGATGTATCGGGATTTTACTTCATCAACTCCGGCATCTGACTGAACACGTCAATAAGCTTTTGCATGTGTTCTTTGAGGTCCACGCCTAATCCTTCAACACCGAGCTTTATTTCTTCGCGGTCGATTTTGGCGGCAAAAGCTTTGTCTTTGAATTTTTTCATCACGGATTTTGCTTCCATTCCTTCAAACCCGGTCGGTCTCATCAGACTGTATGCATATAGAAGTCCGGACAGTTCGTCACAGGCAATCAATGCAAAATCGAGCTGTGTCTGCGGCACGACATCAGTTCTTCCTGATGAGTGAGCATGGGCAGCAACGGCATGAATCATACTTTCGGGATACTTCCAATCAGTAAACCATTTCAGCGATTCATTCGGATGTTCGTCAGGATGTTCAAAATAATCAAGATCATGAAGAAGTCCGGTGATATACCAAAGATCTTCATTCTGACCGTATTCCTTCGCATAGAGTTCCATCGCACGTGCAGTCATATTAGCATGCAGCTTCTGATAATCTTCTTTGACGTGTTCTTCCAGGAGTTTATGAGCCTCTTCACGTGTCGGCAATCCGGACGCATCGGCTTGGTCTTTTTGGCTGCTTTGCCCGCCGGAGCCTTGGCGAAGGTGGGGTTGATTTGCAGCATGTATAAACTTCACTTCAGGATAGATTTCCTTTGTCATTTTGTCTACTTCGTTTCGCAGTTGCGGGAAGAGCGTCCCTTCACGACCTGTGATATCTTCAAAGAACCAGAAAATACGCTCACTTTGACCGTAACCGCTTGTCGGCGGCATGCCGAATTCAAGCATCTCGACAAAATCAATATCGAGCATCTGAGCTTCTTCATCACCCGTTTCCCGAAGTGCCTGCTGATCCAGGAACTGCTTGAGCTGGTACTGCGGATCGTTGATCTCAGTGTATCCGTTGCCGAGTTCTGATCCGGCGATGATTACATGAAATCGTTCTGTGAGCCTGGGATCATCTGCCTTTGCTTTTGCAAGCGGAGACATAAAGGCCGGTTCATTCACGAGGAATGCCGGTCCGGCAATATCTTTTCGTATTACTTTCCAGAGATTATCAATGAGGCGATTTCGATTCACCACACCTGACAGTTCGATTCCTGCTTCTTTGAGTTTATCAGCCATTTTTTCCTCAGTATCTTCAAAAATATCGACATTAAATCGTTCCTTGATAGCCCGGACATAGTCCACTTCTTTCCAGTCATCTGAAAGATCAAACTCATGTCCCCGCGAAGAAAATTTTGTCTTGCCGTACATCTTCTGAGCAAGATATCGGAAAAGATCAGTGACAAGCTTCATATTGTCGCGATAATCAGCATATGCCCAGTACCACTCAAGCTGGTAGTATTCCTGAAGATGTTCGTCGGACAGTCCTTCATTGCGGAAGTTCGGTCCGATAGTATATATTTTTTCAAATCCTCCTCCGATCAGTCTTTTCTGATAGAGCTCGGTAGAGATACGCAGATAAAAATCCTGATCCAGCATGTTGTGGTGTGTGACAAATGGCTGCGCGTCAGCTCCTCCCGTGACGTGTTCCAGCACCGGAGTCTCAACTTCCATGAATCCGTGGTCATTCATAAAATCACGACTTGCTTTCCAGAAAACGGCTTTTCGTTCAAACAATCGCTTTCTTTCAGGGTTTACGACCAGATCGACATATCGGCGTCTGAACTGCTGTTCCTTATCATCAAATGTCTGGGGGAACGGACGCAGACACTTGGCGAGAAGTTTGAACTCTTTGACAAATAACGTGATTTCACCCTGTTGTGTTTTGTCGATTGTTCCCGTAACTTGGACAAAATCACCGATGTCAACAAGTTTGAGTTCTTTCCACCCGAGAAGAGAATTTTCTAGATCTTCAATCAGTTCATCTTTCTTTATACCAATTTGGATTGAGCCGCTCTGATCCTGAATATCCCCAAAAATCAGTTTTCCGTGTTCTCTTTTCCCGGTAAGACGTCCTGCAAGAGTGACGGATTTTCCCCTGTATTCATCAAAACGGTCTTTTACTGTCTGATTGGCAACATCTTTTTGAGACGCGGCAGGATAGGGATTTACTCCAAGTTCCTGAAGCTTTTGCATGTTCTGTATTCGCTGGGTTCGTTGACCTAAGAGGTCACTTGATTGTTGGTTCATATGAATTAACTTTAACATTGCGTTGTCATTCCGGACTTGATCCGGAATCCAGGGACGCTTACGATAGATCCTGAAACCCTCCTCAATCTGCGGGCAAGGCAAGTTCAGGATGACATAAGATTATTATAACAATGGAAAACACTTTTGCGTACACAGATAGGATCACCGAGCAGGGTCGGGGATGATGACGCAAGGAATTCCTGTGTCTGTCATCACTTTTTGATTTTGAGGATTTTGTAGTGAATTGTTCCTGCCGGAACTTCTACATCCACCATATCTCCTTCTTTTTTTCCGATGAGTGCCTGTCCGATAGGAGAGGTAGCAGAAAGCTTTTTCTGCATAGGGTCAGCTTCAAACTCAC
>CAYMVU010000069.1:0-4150 GCA_964394215.1 uncultured Gammaproteobacteria bacterium | reverse complement strand
GAAATACCCATATATTCAATATAAGTGATTTACCATAAAATTCAACTCTATTACTGATACATATGCACCCTCAGATCATACAATTGACAATACAGCAGGATCCGCACGAAGTAACTGAGCTTATCCTTACGAAATACGGAAATAAACGGCATAATCTTATGACCATTTCACCTTCCGGAAGTTCGATTACTATAGACCAGATTAGAGAGCTTAGGAAGGAGATCCAATTGCTTGGTTCATTGGATCGAGTCATTGCTTTTTATTCATTTGAAAAA
Organism: uncultured Gammaproteobacteria bacterium; assembly: GCA_964394215.1. Taxonomy (GTDB): domain Bacteria; phylum Patescibacteriota; class Microgenomatia; order UBA1406; family GWC2-37-13; genus UBA1450. The sequence continues at coordinate 3,875 of CAYMVU010000069.1, read as the reverse complement.
GCGACTTTAGAAGCACAAAATGCTATGCTGAAAGTTCTAGAAGAACTCAGCACAAAACATTTGTTTTTACTGTTTACAAGCAATATTGATGCATTGCTTCCGACAATCAGGTCCCGTTGCAGTCTGGATCGCGCATATGAGATCCGTCAGAATGCTCAGACAAACACTCAAATAGCAGAAATGATTACTTCAATCAGAAAAGGTAACTCTGCCCATGAAATGGCACAAAGCTATTTACAGCCATCCTCTCTTGATGATGCAAGAGCTTTGTTCAGGCAAATTATTGCAGAACTTCGTCCTTCTGCCAGACAGGGAGATAGATGGTCATATACTTCGATAAAAAAAGCACTGGAGCTTCTGGCTTTATCAGAAAGCAACAATCTTAATGCCCAGCTTTCGGTGGATTTGTGGGTGCTTGATGCAAAAAGCAGAACATAACTCTATTTCCATCCTTCAGGAAAAAGTATTATACTGATTTTATTATGCAAAAACGTCATCTAACATCAGGTTTTACCCTGATTGAAATAATCGTTGTTATTGCAATTATCGGTATTCTTTTGGGTATCGCAACTGCATCATATGCCAACTCTCTTCGCCATGGCCGCGATCAAAAACGCATTGTGAATGTAGAGACAGTCCGGTCAAATTTAGAGTTGTTCAGGAGCAGTCAGATAATGGGAGTATATCCGACGAGTATCACGACAGGTACGTTTCCTACCCTGTATCCCTTGCCGCCTGATCCGCAGTCGAACGCCACCAATGTCTATACTTATGCCGCGACGACAGGTACCGGCGGAGGATGCGATAATTCAACAATTTATTGTTCAACCTATACCTTATCAACGCCTCTTGAGATCATGGGTTCGACCTATCGGGTAACCCCGTCCTCTGCTTCTGTAACAAGAAACCCTTTGACGAAGCTGTTTATCGCACTTGCGACGCAATTAGGAAAAGTTTTTTAAGAGATGAAAAAAAACAATGGTTTTCAGCGAGGATTCACCCTGGTAGAAATTATTGTTGTTATGGCAATTATGGGTATCACGCTTGTGGTCGGTACGACCGCCTACACCAATCAGGCACGTGAACGACAAATGAAGCAGGATGCAGAAAAAATTGTTAATGAAATTCATAGCATGAAGCAAAATGTTCTTGCAAGAAATGTACAGAGTGATACAAGTTGTGATTTGCAGGGATACTTCTTGACGTCACTGGCCGGGAGTTCAAACTATACGATAAACAGACGGTGCAATATCCCGCCGTTTAGTTATAACAGTCTTCATCACTCCGGCACATTAGAACACACATACTTTGATTCGACGTCCGATGTTAATATCCATATATTATATCCGTATGCGGTTGCAAACGAAGACTACGAAATAATCCTGCACTACAAATACTCCAACCGTTGTATGCGTATCAACGTCGAAAAGTATCAGTCGGTAGTTCTTTCCGATCCATATGATTGCTAATTTCCGTTCACGGCAAAAGTCAGACGGATTTAGTCTGATAGAAGTTCTCGTATTCATGACGCTCATAAGTATTGTTCTCATTTCTGCCGTAGGTTTTACGCTGAATTTGGTACATACGATGTCATATAATCAGCACAAATTGTATGCAACACACTATGTTCAGGATTTGAAAGAGTGGTTGGATGCGGAGAGAGAAATTGACTGGCAGGTATTCCAGAGTTATGCATCAGTAGCAGGTAGCACATATTGTGCCAATAATGCGCTCGCCCCTACTGATACGATGGCAGTGCTGGGTACAGGACCCTGTAATTTCGACGGTGTGGGAGCGCAGGATCCGAAGATATTTCGAAGACAAATCATTATGGAAAAAGATGATATCGGGACCGCAAATCGCGTCACCGTCGTGTTTCAAGTTGAATGGATGGAGGATGATGTTCTGCAGACGGAAACCATCACTTCGGTTTACTCATTATGGCAATAAACCAGCAGCATAAACGAAAGAAAGGCTATACGATCGTAGAAGTGATACTTGTAATTTCTCTTGTCGGCCTTTTGATGCCCGCAATATTCAGTATTTTGTATGTAATAATCCAGCAGCAGCTCAAAATATACGAGATTACTGAAGTGAAGCGTCAGGGGGATTATATCATGCAGGTAATGAAAGAAAAGATTATGAGAGATGCAGAAGTCCTTCAAAGAGATGATGATGGGATACAGGTCGCAACGGCTGTCATTACGAATATATGTACCACACCGGGCTCAAATTATTCATCTGCCAGTCAGGGTCTTGATTTCGTTTTTCAGGACGCACTTCTCAACAGATTTCAGTATGTTCTCTCCGGAAATACTCTGTTCTTTAGACATGACGGCGCAAGCAGTATTGATGCTGCCCTTAATAATTCAGCAGTCAGCATTACTAATCTCCAGATCACCTGTTCATTAAAATCTGATCTGACTTCCCCTATAGTCACCATATCATACACGGCAACATACAATAGACCAGTTCCTAATCCCCAGCTGGGAACGACGGTTCTTGACTATCAGACAAAGGTTAAATTGCGTTTAGGATCAACTAATTGATTTTTAGTACTCCTCTCTGCTACTCTTAATGTATGGCAAGCAATCTTTTCTCTATAGATTTAAGCGAACAGTATACCCGTCTCGCGCATCTTGAGACAAAAAAAAATAAAATTGAACTCCTCTCACTGGGCTATGATGCTACGATGCCCAATTTTTATACAAATCCTGATGAGAAATCCGCACAGGAGGAAGCAAAGCTGCTGACCACTCTTCACAGACAGCTCAATATCTCCTCTACCCGAGCTCACGTGGTTATTCCTGATACTTTGACATATTCTCAGCTTCTACTGATGCCCGAGCTACCTGAGGAAGAACTGGTAAAAGCTATTCGCCTGCAGGCAGATGAACTGGTACCTCTTCCGATCAATGAGGTCTATCTTGACCTTGAGATCATTAGTAAGCTTCCGAACGGGAAGTTGCTTATCTTATTTGTTGCTTCCCAAAAAAAAATTGTTGATCATATTTTCAAGACAATACAGTATGCCAATCTGGAGCCGATCTCACTTGAGAATGAGCTGACCGCAATAGGAAGATTTCTGACGGAGTTTTTCAAATTTATAAAGGAACCTGCGATTCTTCTCAATTTCGGTTACTCCGGAAGTACTATCTATGTGATCAATCCCGCTTTTCCGTTTTTTCAGGTAACCAGAACATCTCGAATCGGATTTGATGTCATATTTCGTGATCTGAAACTGAATACGAATCTAAGTGATCAGAAAGCGCTTGAGGCTTTAAAAACGATTGGTCTCAGCGCAAACGGTAGTGTGAATGTCTATTCTGTTATCTATCCGGTATTAAACGAATTACTTTCTGAAGTCGAGAAAACGATTCTTCTTACACAGGAAAAATATCATCTGCCGATCCGGAATATCTATCTCTTCAACTATGATAATCAGATTGCCAATATTCATGAAACCGTTCAGAAACGACTTTCTCTTCCGACACAGTCATTCCCTTTATCCAATATTCTTATCCCAAATACCATTACACAGACATTTTCACAGGTGCTTTCGACCTTCATACCAGTTATAGCGACTCACATTCGATGAAACGCAGACTTAATCTCTTTACTCAGAGATCGGGATCTCGGCAGATTGTGAGTTATTATGGTTTAATTCGAAAAATATCGTTGATTGTCTCCGCGGTCGGTTTTATAGTGCTGATTGCTGTCGGTTTTGCTTACTACTACCTCTCCAATGAAAAAAAAGCAATTGATGCAGATGCTGCAAGTTATAGCAGATATATTCTTTTGAATGAGTCATTTTCTAAACAGATTCAGCAGTTTGTCTTTAAATACAACACACTAAAGTCTTATCTTAAGGAAGA
>CAYMVU010000068.1:0-4204 GCA_964394215.1 uncultured Gammaproteobacteria bacterium | reverse complement strand
TGCGTCGGTGAGTTTAATCTCTTGATAAAATTACGAATCCATTGTTCCATCGGTCTGTCTTGAATAGGAATAAAAGCAAATGCTACGCCGACAAGACCGACCACCACGCCCAATAGGACATTTAAAATAGCAACCGGTACCACTTTGTACACAATAAACCCTATAGGGAAAAAAATGGCTAAATATAAAAATTGCTTTAGGGTCATAAACCCAATCAGCTTAAACTCAAAAGTCGTAATCTGGCGTGGTATAGGATGCTGGTCCATATATATATCAGTATAACGGAGAGAGAAGTTTGTAGCTAGTAGTATGTAGCTTGTAGGGACTAATTTTCATCGGTACAAGCTAAGAGGTTATCTGCCTAAAGCTTTTTTTACAAGGGCATCTGCCTGAGCATTTTCTGCCCGAAGAACATGCTTGTAAGATATCGGTATGCCGATTTCCATCTCAAGGACTTTTATTTGATTAAAAAGGACGCGGATATCGGGATTCTTGACTTTATAGAGTCCGGTCACCTGTTTGACCATCAGCTCAGAATCCGCAATCACAAGAATTGTTGTTATATCAAGCTCCTTTGCAGCTATTTTGTCTCTCAAATAGGTTAGTGCACGAATAAGAGCCGTGTACTCTGCGACATTATTGGACGCGATTCCGATTGCTTCACTGTGCTCGTGAATTCTCCGTGTCCCTTCATCAATATGGAATCCTATTGCGGCCTGTCCGGGGTTGTTGAGAGATCCACCGTCTGTGTGGACTGTAATATTCATGAAGATAGTATACCAAGATTAGAGCTCGCCGAGTTTCTCTTTTCGGTCTGCTTCCTGCTTGACAAGGTTGAGAAAACGTTCTGTTGAAGAGATTCTTCTGTGACCGACAATATTTGAGATATACTCAAGCGTTGCACCGTTTCTCAACTGATGAGCGATAAACGTATTACGAAGATCATTTACCGTTGCATTTTCAATACCGACTTCCTGGAAGCAACGATCAATGATCTGACGAATATTTCTGATAAGAAGAGGATTTCCTGTGCGTGTGATAAATACATGATCAGATTTTGCATTCTCCCCGCGGTCTTTTATATATGTTTCAAGAGCTTTTGCAGCTGCGTTATTTAAAGGAACATCACGCTCAATATTTTTTCCGTATTTCTGGATATGAATCACATTGCTGTTAATGTCTCCTACACGAAGAGTTGCAAGTTCACCGATTTTGATACCTGTCTGAAGTAAAACCTCAACCAGAGCATACGTTCGGGGATCTTCCTTTGCGACATCCCGAAGTGCACGATACTCCATCTTTGAAAGTATCCGCGGAGGTGTCTGTACATACTTCGGATGTGAGATGTCAAAGGCAGGATTTGCACTTATGACATTTTCATGCTTCAAAAATCTGAAAAATGTTCGGATTGAGTTGAGTTTTCGTGAAGCGGATTTCTTAGTATATTTCTTTTCGAGCAGGTTCTGGATAAATCCTTCGATATCGTCTTTTTTGACATCACGAATATCTGACTTCTCATGAGAAGCCAAATAGCCGATAAATTGCTCAATATCTTTCTTGTAAGCAACTACCGTAAATTTTGATTTTCCCTGGTCATTCAGAAACGAAACAAATCGTTCCAAAAGCTTCGGAAGGAAATATTCATCCATATGAGCCTATAATATACCACATTCTCCATAAAATAACAACACATTAACGTTCGTAAAATGTATAGAGAATGCGCATTACTATTGCTAGTATACCTGAATTTCCCAAAAATACAGGGGAAAATCAGACACCTGCCTTCATTTCAAAGAATACTATAGACGTAATCATATCATATTATTAAGAAACTTGATAAAAGATTTATTGAAAAAATGACAGAGGATCGTGTACAATGTCATACCGTTAATATTTACTAAAAGATTATGGCCGCAGTACAAGTAACATCAGAAACATTTCAAAAAGAAGTCGTTGAACACAAAGGCGTAGTTGTTGTGGATTTTTATGCCGAATGGTGCGGGCCGTGTAAGGTTGTTGCACCAATCCTTGAAGAACTGTCTGAAGAGATGAAGGATGTAAAGTTTGTCAAAGTAAATGTTGACGAAAATCAGGAACTTGCAGGTAATTATTCCGTATTTTCCATTCCCACCTTTTTAATCTTCAAAGAAGGAACAGTCAAAAATCAATTCGTCGGAGCCCATAGTAAAGAAGGTTTTGAAGATGAAATCAAGAAGGTGACAAACGAATAATCTCTACTTTTGAATCACTCTCACCACTTTCCCGTGAACTCGTTTAAGTGCGAGGTGTGCTCGTTTGAGCATAAAGAGAGCAAGCTCAGAAAGCCATCTGAAAGAAGATGATAACGGCTCATCCAAACCTTCCATAATTTGTTCATCCGGTATAGGTAGATGTACACGTTGCTTGGGGTCAAGAGATGTAGTATCAATCGCCTGCAGCCCGGCTTTCTTTAAGTCCGGATGCAGTTCCGGAGCATCACGCTTGACCTCAATATACTTTTCAAGTTCGCGATCCTCAATTTTCGCTTCTGTTTCTGATGATATAAATTCTTCACTTCGTAAAGTTTCCACTGACTGCGTGCGCGGCGGCTCACCCTCTTTTGAATGAGTACCTTGTTGCGATGCATGATGGTCATCAATAATATGTTGGATCGATGTGTGATTATCCTGTGCATTTTTAGAATCTGACATACATTTAGTGTAAATCAATAATGGGAAAAGGTGAAGGATGAAACGGTCTTTAGCATTTGTACGGAGCAGATGCTTTACAGTTCGGACAGGTGATTTTATTATTTTCGATCTTTGCTGAAACCTTTTTCTCACAGTTGGGACAGGTACACTCCAGCGTTTTCTTACCTTTCGCTTCACCGTTTACGAAAGATTGTACTGCTGTATTAAAGGACATTCCTGATTCACTGAAGGAAGAAAGACTTTCCATTGCGACTGATGAATTTACACTCGGACAGGACGTTCCGCCTGTAATTGTAGCTCTTTCTGACTGTCTTACCGCTTCAGCCTGCGTATAATACATCATCGGATCAGCCTGCTGAAGGCGCATAATATCTCTCACCCGCTGTACTGTACCGATTGAAGCAGGACTTTCACGTAGTTCCCGACCTATACGCTTTGCAAAACTGAACATTGTTTTCAAATGTTCAGATAAAGCATGCTTTTTCTCTTCATACGGCCAGTGTGAATCGTCAGTATTTTCCATCTTGGACAATTCCTCAACCTGAAAAAGATACTCCTGTATCATCGGCTCAAGTACCTCTCTCAGTTCCTGCTCATACTGTTCAGAGTATGCGATATCATATTCATCAACTCCTATTCCTGCCACGGCTCGAGCAAGACTGTCTGAATCATTGGAATAGTGAGTAATTGGGTTTGTGATAAAATCTTCCGGTCGTGTAAATGTCTCTGATATGTCCGCTATCTCTGCATTCTCCGATAGGTTTTTGTAGATTGAACGGCTGGTTTCAAGAGAGCCCATTTCTTCACCACGCCGTGAAACAACCTGACTGATAGGACGACCGCCGAGCCGTTGATCATAATCATCAACCTGGAGGGAAAATGTCAGCATGTAATCAGCTATCGCAGGAGGAGATACCATATCAATACGGTTAGCACCCCAATGGATAGAGTCAATAGCCTTTTGCCAACCTATAAGCTCACTCTCTTCCCGAGATCCGGTTCCGGCAATTTCAGCTGCATTTTCCGCCATTTTCAGGACATCCATATTACAGATTTTCAACCGCCCTGTTTCGGTAACAATTCCCGGGATCTTTTTATACGGTACTTTCCCTGCAAATTCACATAAGAAACAGATCAGGTTCTCCTTTTGGTAGTAATTCACCTGCTCAGATGAAAGATAATCAGGGTCAGTTTCGGTTTTAGCACGATTCAATGCGCGAAACTGTATCTCAGGATCGAGAGGAAAGGTGCTCTCTAGAGGCAATTCTCCGATAATTTTCGGTTCGTGTTCTGGCAAGAGGCATGTCTCGCATTCGACGACAGATGGTGACATAGATATCCCTGCTCGGGGTAGAGGACTTGGTCGGTCTTCGGACTTAAGAAGGTCGTAGGTGGTAGGCAGTAGCTGGTAGCAAAACGCTACAACAGCCCACAACCTACTGTCTACAGCCTAACTTTCACCGCTGCGGCACAGTTGAGGAATTACACCTCATTCCCTGATACTTAGCATCTTC
>CAYMVU010000067.1:0-4684 GCA_964394215.1 uncultured Gammaproteobacteria bacterium | reverse complement strand
AAATGATGGATCTTCTTCAAAAGCCATTAAAAGACCACGACACGAATCACTTGCAAATTTGTCGCCTCCCAATGGTTGACGGACACCTTGTTCAAGCTTTCGTTTAAACTTCTCTTTAAATATTGCCGGGTCATAAGAGAGGTTCGGTTCCAATTCACGTTCTTCAAGACTAAGCATACTTGTGTCAAAATTCTATAGAATTCCAGAAATTATCTAAAAGGTATATTATACCATAAATATCTTATAGTGTTGCAAATGCTCCCATATTTTATTACGCAGTCTCTTTTGGAATGCAAAGGGTACATGCAGAGAAAAATATTATTATTGACGATTGGGCATTTATGCCAAGAAGATTACTCTTCACGCTCAAAATATGCCTGTAATATCTCTTTTGCGACAGGAGAGGCTTCATCAGATCCCTGGCCTCCTTCTTCAATAAGGACGGTTACTACAATTTCAGGGTTTTCATAGGGTGCAAAAATAGTAAACCATGCGTGCGGTTTTCCTGATTCAGCGTGAGACTCTGCCGTTCCGGTCTTACATCCAACTTCAACGCGTGTCCCCTCCATCGCAAGCTTCGCTTCCTCTGTTGACATTTTAGCGCTTTCCGATGCTGTTTTTTTTCCGATTCTGAAGTCAAAGAACGGATGAGCAGTTCCGCCGACTTCACATGCAGCCTTCATTCCTTCACGTACTACCTCATAAGTGTTTTCAGAAATAGGTACTTTTCGACAGTCACTTTTATTGTCTGATGATGATTTCAATAGTTTGGGCTTACACAAATAGCCCTCATTCGCAAAAACAGCCGTAGCAGCTGCGACCTGAAGCGGAGTAGAGGTCACGTATCCCTGGCCGATAGAAAGATTGTAAGTGTCTCCCAGATACCATCGTTCTCCCAGTACCTCTTCCTTCCAGAATGAGGATGGAATGATTCCTGCATTTTCATATAACCCTATTCCGGTTTTGTTTTGAAATCCGAACTCCTCCGCCCATTTTTTTATTTTTTCAGGACCGAGTTTCCCGCCCAATGTATAGTAATATATATCATTGGAACGCTGTAATGATTTGATTAAATCAACCGATCCATCAGTACGCCCGTATTCCAAGTAATACCAGTTGTGAAACTTCAACGGTCCTGCCTCGAGTACGCCGTTATCCTCAATTGTTTCCTCCGGCGTAATTACACCCTCTTCAAGTCCGGCTGAGGCGACAAACATCTTAAATGTTGATCCCGGAGGATAGTTCCCTTCTAAAGCACGATTAAAAAGCGGTTTATCCTCATTCAGGATAAGTTCCTGTGTTTTTTTTGTATCTCCGTCTTCAAAAAGCTGTGGATCGAATCCCGGAGAAGATTCCAAAATAAGTACTTCGCCGGTTTTCGGTTTCAGCGCCACGACTGATCCTTTGGTACCGCTTATAAGAGCATGAGCTTTTTCCTGTAGATATGAATCGAGAGCCAGCTGGATATCTTTTCCGGCAGATGGAGCAAGTATGCTGAGAGTTTTTATCTGCTCTCCCATAGCATCAACTTCCACCAGTTTTTTCCCGCGCTCACCTCGCAGATCACACTCATACAGTTGCTCTACTCCTTTTTTTCCCACTTTATCTCCGATTTTGAGTTTGTTGAGGCATATATCTTTCGTAAGATCGGTTTTATCAGCAATTTGTCGATAGCCCAAAATATGGGAAAAAGCCTCGGCATTATAATAAACACGCTTAGATTCTACGCGGTCACGTTGCTCAGTAATGTCCGGACTGGTACTGCTTGCAAGCAGGATGCCTTTCCGATCATATATTTTCCCGCGTGGAGCTTCGATAATAATCTCGTGAACCCGATTATCCTCAGCAAGCTGTGCATAATAATTACCTTTTACAATAGTAAGCTGAAAGAGTCGGACGATAATTGTCAAAAAAAATGCACAAACTCCTACCACATAGAGCATAAAGAAAAAACGTGAAGAATTCCCTCCGCCGCCATGGAAGGATAGAGATCCGGTGCTTCCTTTTTCAAGAAACGGTAAATTTCTATTCATGACTATAGTAAAGAGTATATAACACGGGGATTATAACTATACCAGATTTTACGGATTCATTTGTAAAATATTGATGGCCTTTACAAGGGACATGAAGAAATCAACAGCTGTAAATGAAGAAACTGTGCGAACACACGATTGCTTATGAAGATATATGGTGCCGCGAGTGTAATCACAGCTATTCGATCAACCGCTTTTCCTCATCCGATGCGATAACCTGGAATCCCACATGAGATTGCCCCGCAAAAAACAGTCCTTCTCCGACACCTGCTGACAGTAAGAAATGTTTTTCTCCTCCGGTCAAATAAAAGGTCTTTGTGATTTTATCAACAGCCGCAGTCGACTGTTTGAGAATGATCTGGAGACTTGAATTCGTAATAATAGCTTTTCCTTCTTCGGTTGCTAAAAAGTCCTCCACGTCCTGCGTGATTGTCGTCATCCCAAGTTTGTACTTTCGGGCGCGCTTGGCAAAATTATGCAAGTATGCACCTGAATCTTTGTTCTTAATCAAATACCAGGCCTCGTCAACAATGAGGATACGTTTCTTCGGCTCGCCCCGACGTACGGTGTGCCAGATATAATCGAGGACGATATACATCGCAACCGGCCTTAGGTTTTCTTCAAGATCACGAATACCGAATACGGTAAAGTTATTCTTGATATCAAAGTTTGAAAGACTGTTAAAGATACCCGTTGCAGATCCTTTGACAAACTTCTCTAACCGATCCGCGAGCTCCCTTGCCTCCACGGCTTCCATACCTATGAGGATTTTATATAAATCCTCAAGAAGCGGCGGTTCGTTCTTGAATGTTTCCGGATCCTGAGTGATTCCCTTTTCCCGATATGTCAAAACCAGTGCTCTGTCAAGAAGCGCATCCTGTGAAGGAGTAAGCTCCCCCATGATAACTTTCATCAATGAGTGTAAATCAAGGATCTTGTTGGAAAGCTCATCCGGTTCCGGTTGCTCGGCATTGAGATCGAACGGATTCAGTTTATACTCCGAACTTGCGGAAAAATCCACAAACTCACCACCCAGATTTTTACAGAGTGTCCTGTACTCATTTTCAGGATCAAGTATGATCACATCAACCTCCATCATAAGAGATCGGAGGGCTTCCAGTTTGACCATGAAACTTTTTCCTCCTCCGGATTTTCCCAAAATAACGGCATTTGCATTTTCAAGAGTAAACCGATCGAAAATAATCAAACTTCCGTCATGTTGGTTCAACCCGTATAAGATCCCTTCGTTTCGTGTAAGAGAGGCTGTCGAAAAAGGAAATGTCATCGCCAGTGATGTCGTGTCCATATTGCGCCAGACACTGAGCTTGTCACGAAAGAGAGGGAGCGTCGACTTGAACCCCTCTTCCTGCTCAAGTGTTGCCTGTTTGGAGACAATAAGAAGTGATGAGAGCGTTGAGTCAATCTCTTTTGTGACGGTATCCAATTCCTCCTCCGAGTCAGCAGGGATTGTAACATATAAACCGAATTGAAAAAACCGCTCAGCACCTTTTGCAAGTTCTGCCTGCAGTGCAAGAGCGTCATCAAGCGCGACCTGAACGGTCGGATCAACTACTTTTCCGGCCTTCATGTCAGCTTCAATCGTAGCCTGCATTTCCGCAATCTTCCGTTTCAATTCATTGAGAATTTCCTTCGATTCTGAAGGATAAATAAACATCGATACATTCAAAGGGTGATCATACGTGATAAGTGAGTGAAGCCAATTTGCTGATACATAACGGGGATATCCGACTACAAATAAAGTCCGATAGTACCTCGAGTCCACCTTAATGTGATTAAAATCCACCTCAACATATGAAGGTGCAATAAGATCTTTCACACCGACATCACCCTTCGCCAGGACATCAGCGACTTTTTGTGCACTGCTGGGAAGGTTTGTTTTCCCTTTCGGATGTTTTTGTTCATCTTTTGTTTTTTTCTTACCGAAAAGACCCATATGAGATATAAAATTTAGCCGTTTGTCACGACAACATCAACATAACTATCAATAGGTGCTAGCTGTTTCCCTGTGGCAGACGGGTTGTAGAGGTTGTAGAAAAGCTCCGTAAGCTCCTGTTTCTGTAAAACAGTGGGTTTTAGACCGACTTTCGCAAGAAGCCTCAGTAAATGATCGCGTTTCGGATACAAAGATGTTTTTGCCCGATTGAGAATGTACTCCCGTCCGTACTTCTGGGCCTTCATACCGGTCACACCCATTTCCAGAGGATTAAACGGGACAGCAAAGAAAAACCTTTTTTCCATGACCGTATTCTTCTTCACAACCATTTTGATAAACTCCCGATAATCTTCGAGTCGCGTCCGAATAACCTCATTTTTCTGGCTGTCAATCTTGGCCTGTAAATACTCAATGTATGAGGCAATATTCATCATTTTTGATATGATGACAATTTCTACAGGGAATGATAGTGAGTTTAAAAGACTTCCATACGTATAAATCATAGACATCTGATCCTCAGTCGAAAGAAGCCAGAAGTTGACTGCTCCCACTTCAATAACGGTAGCTGCAGAAAAATCCTTCATCAGGACGATATCATCTTTGATGTCCTCAATCTCGATAAACTCCTGTGTGGTTGATTTCTTTGGTGATGTCGGTTTCGTTTTTGTCATAAGACTTCCTTTGAGTAAAACATGAT
>CAYMVU010000066.1:0-4701 GCA_964394215.1 uncultured Gammaproteobacteria bacterium | reverse complement strand
TTATGGTGATCGCTTGCTGATCAATTTCGCTATAATCCCAATGGGAATATAAAAAATAAGAAATATCGCGACTCCAATAATCCAGATGATAATTAATATATTGTGAAATTTATTCATTTACTTATTAATTGCTACTTGAAAAGTGTATCGTCCGAAGAAATGGAACTGAATGACAACCTTGTCAGGAAAACTGACTATGTAGAAGAGGTTGCTGTAGTAATCTCTCCTTGCTCAAAAATGAAAGTCCTGCCCTCTGTTATTTCTGCAATAAAATCGGGAGTCAGAATATTCCCTACCGGCCAGTGTTCATCACCATGAAGGTCATTTTCATGAAGATGCAGATGTCTGATCTGCGGTCCCCATTCCTGAAGGATGGCACGAATTCGTGTTTGTGCGTCTTCTTTGTTTTTTGCTCCGAGCATTGCATGTCCGGTATCCAGGGTCAGTTCGATATCTCGGGGAACATATGTCCAGTCTGTTTGTCCGTGTTTGAGTTCCCATGTACCGTACACAATCTCCGGGGAGTTTTCCCAGTACAGCGGTACTCCGAATAATTTTTTTAAGCCTTCACCATATCGAATAAAATGTAATCCGCGGTCCAAATCAGGGTATATTTGCGGATGTTGGATCTCAAACGGCAGGTGAACATTAAGAGAAAGATGACGTTGCTGCTGTAACATCAAAAAATCTCTCACGAGGTTTATATAATCGTCCACTTGTGTGACTTCATATCGTGATTTGGCATGAGCGTGTCCTCCTTCTACTCTCAGTTTGTATAGTTCATTGTTCATAAGATTGAACGTATCATTTCAATTTTAGGCTGATAAAAGGAGGAGGTAAAGTGCATTTCCTGACCCTCTTCATCGGAAGGCATCCATTCAAGTGTTTTCAATACAGCAAAGTGCTTTTGCATTGATTGTTCCGGCCGCATTCCGTATCCCGACCAAAATGGAGATGACGATTCAGGATGTGCATGTTCTACTGACATGAGCACGATAGCAAAATCTTCGTAAGGTGATGCTACATGTGCTGTTTCCCAGTCAATTACTGATGAAAGTTCAAAATGCTCGTTGACACGTCTTCCGATATAGTTGGATAGCCAGTAATCTCCATGTATCCAGGACAACCCACGCCTTTCAATTTCATCCTTTTTGTATGTCTCAGACAATGCTTCAAGAAGTTTAAAGGGTTCAATGCTGAGATTTCGAAGGTATGGGTCCGCTTCATGCACGAGTTTAAATATTCTCTGCATGTGCGCATCATGAAATCCCGGAACGACCGGGTATCTGAGCTGTTGGTGGATATGAGCAAGTGTTTCTCCTGCCTGTTTATAGATGCCCATTCTGACTCCCTCAGGATATGTATCAATTTCTCCATCCAAATATTTTTCGCCTTCAACATATGACATTGTAATTCCTTCTGAGGTAAATCCCCGAAACTTAGGGGCGACGTCTATGTTGCGCATAGAATAATACTCAGCTCTTCTTCTTCGCTCTGACGGCATGTTGATCCCGTTTCTATTGTTAAAGACTTTTGTAATTGAGCCGTTTGTTCGGAATAATGAGTTTACTGTGCCTCCTTCCAGTTCTTTCATACGTGTTGTTTAAAGTAACTGACATCAAGCTGTGACATTGCCTGTTGTGCTTGAGTCAAATACTCCTCGAGTCCTGTAGACATCATGGACTGCGGTGTCCCTTCCTGTGTTTTATTGGTTGACCAGTTGATGACGGCATCCGGGGCAAGAGGAAAGTCTGCGATTACTGAGAAGAATTCCGGATACCACTCGCCAAGATCTGTAAAATTTGCATAGACAACTTCTCCCGCAGAAAGAGCTTTTCCAAGAGCGTGAACATAAGGATGATAGGTAAAATTTCCCTGGGAAAAGAGTATTTGAGTAGAGTTCAGGGCTTTCCTGGATTTCTGATAGGCTGAGTCATTTGCGAGGAAGTGTCTGTCCCCAAATGATTCCCGTTCAACATTGTAGTAGGACTCTGCATCTACTTGTTCCAATTTCATCAATCCGAAAAATTCATCAAGTTGTGCAAGCTCCTGATACTCTTCTTTTGACTCAGCTTTTCGGATCGTATCGACCATTTTGAATACCTGGTCAAGAACAAAACTATTGCGATCAATGCTCACGAGACAGTCAACATCAAGGTATGGGGTGACCGTTAGCAATGCTCCCACACCCGAGATTATTCCGACTCGTGGTTTACCGTTTCGTTTCTGTCGGGATATCCCTTGACTGATCATATCAAGAGAATCGGCAAACCCCAAATCATTGGTATAAATCCACGGCACGAGTTTGGTTCGTAATTCACCTCGTTTGGACATAGGAATATGTGCGAGCTGGTGTCGCATGTGTTGAATATTCATATCTTCAATTGCAAATTGGTAATTCAGAGCATTGAAATATTCCGGTCTCATACGGAGAGCAGTATATGGAGATAGGAAGATGAATCACATGACAAAACTGTCCAGAAAGCTGACAATTTGTTGAGTATAATAACCTCATGACAAAGCCCTCAATGGGGACAAGCTTTGCATCGCTTTTCAAAAAATACAGACTTCGCTCAGAGATAGAAACACTATCGGAATTCGGAGATATCCTTGCTGAAGAAGGAATGGTCTATGAGACGAGCCTTTTTACTAAATGGCAAGGCGGACATAGAATCCCGCGGGATCGACGATTACTTCTTACCATAATTCGTGTCTGCAATAAACGAGGCGGAATACGTCTGATACGTGAAGCGAATACTCTTCTTGAATCAGCAGGACAAGGATATATGACTGAAACAGAAATTGCAGATATCCCGGCGCTCCACAGGCAATTTTCATTTCAGGCTCCACGGAAAATTGCTTACTATATCGGCAGGCAATTATATATAACAAAAGCAGCAAATGCGCTTACTAAAGGGGAAACAGTACTTTTATACGGCCAGCCGGGCATCGGGAAAACAGTTATTGCGGGAGGGATAGGACATGATGTTTCCCATCATTTTCCGGACGGAGTGTACTGGTATCAGCTTCAGTCTTCAAGTGTCATGGATATTCTGGCTTCTATCGCCGAGATATTCGGACACAATGTCCGTAATATTGAAGACTTAACGATCCGCGCATCAGTGGTAAGATCTTTACTTGTAAATATTAAAGCGCTTTTTGTATTTGATAACCTTGAACATGAGGATGATATTGACTTTCTACTTCCGAATACCCGTTCATGTGGAGTGCTTTTCACTTCGATCCATCCCTGTATCCATGCACGCGGTATTGATGAGAGAATACAGGTACAGCCTTTTACCAGGAGCGAAGCATTACATTTATTTCACGAAATATTGGGAGAGACGTATACACAGCTGCATACGCCGGACATAATGAAACTCTATACTCTTGTTGAGGGGCTTCCTCTTGCGCTGCATGTCGCTGCCAAACAGGTACTGCACTTTAAGAAATCGCTGCAGGAGTTGATTTCTCATATAGAGAACACGCGAACGAATTTGTCGGATTATGCATACGAAAATAAAAGTATTTCATCAGTTCTTCATATTTGCTTTGAAAGGTTAAAGCCCAAACAAAAAAAAGTATTTTCATCACTGGGTATATTTGCCGGCAGGGATTTTTCCGTTCAGGCGGTGGCATATATTAATAAAATAACTGTTGCAGAAGCACAAAGACAACTTGAGTATTTCTACGGTTTTTCATTAATTGATCAGTCAAATCACGGCAGGTATCGTATGCATCCGTTTATTCGAATATTTGCACTTTCTCATGTGAAACAGGATATATATATCAGAGCAGTCCGATACTATCTAAAAACCATCAAAAGTAAAAAGAAGACATATTTTTTGTTTGTACGTCGTGAACTGGACAATATTCTGCCGCTTCTTGATAAAACTCTTTCCTCAGAAGTATGGAGTTCAGTCTCAGAGATTTGGGAATATCTTTCAGATTATCTATGGAACGCTGGGCGATGGGATGATCTAAAAAGATATAGTAAGCATATTTATAAGCTGAGTGGTAAGCACAAGGATTATCCGGCTAAAATTCGTGTTTGTCTCCTTTCCTTAAGTCTCGTCTATTATTGGAAAAATAAGTTAAAACAATCAGAAAAGTATATTCGGGAGGGGTTGGTCTTGGCGCAGAAGATTCAGAATCAATATCTTATTATGTTGGGAAATCAGCGTCTGGGTCGTGTGTTGATGAATACAAGCAACTTTGAAGAATCTGAACGCTTGCTTTTGGAAGCAAAAAAATATTTTCTACAGATCAACGACCAAATTCAGCTGGCGATAACTATAACGAATATCGGTGAAACTGAGTTGAGGAAAGAACATTTTGGTACAGCTCTCAAGTATTTTTATGAAGCCTATCAGTATAGTCGAAACATTCAAGATATTTCGATGAAAAATATTTGTCTTGCCGAAGTTCTTTTTTACATCGGTGGTTTAAAATTACTTAAAGGAGAATGGGAACAAGCTCAAAATAGTTTTATTGATGGATTGGAGTTCTGTAAAAAAATTAATGAATACTCTGAAATTTCAGTGATGGGGTACATTGGCCTGTCTTTATGTTTCGAATACTTCGGAGAGATAGGATTAGCTAAAGAGAGTTATCACCGCGCTCGCGAACAGATAGAATTTCTTGGAATTGATAAATCTCTTTTTCATCATGACACTCTTTTTTCAATCCTGAAAAACGAAA
>CAYMVU010000065.1:0-4788 GCA_964394215.1 uncultured Gammaproteobacteria bacterium | reverse complement strand
TTATCTACTAAAAACGGTAGCCGTCCTATCATTTCAAGCTATGACACTAGTAGTATGGATCCAAGAGGTATCACCCTTGTTCCAGGAAATAAAATAATCACCGTGGGTATCGGAGGTGAGGAGTACCAGGTGATTAATATTTCAAACGAATCATCTCCATCAAGATGTGGAGGAATTGAAATAGATGCAGGAATAAATGATATTGCATCAGTCTTAGAAAGTGACGGAGACGCATACTCTTATATTCTGACGAAAGACTCCAGTGCAGAATTCAAAATCATCGCCGGAGGACCGGGAGGGCAGTATTCTTCAAGCGGTGTATACGAATCCGAAACCTTTGATCTCGGATACGGAACCGCCTTTAATCGACTGATACCCAGTTTTATCACCCCTCCAAATACATCTATTCAATTTCAGATCTCAATTGTAGATCCAATCGCCGGAAGTTGTGATTCTGTCACACACATGTTTGTCGGACCGGACGGAACAGACAGCAGCTACTATACAACGGTAGAACCTATCATATTTGACAATGACGGTATAGGGTATGAAAATCCCGGAAGATGTTTCCGTTATCGCACATATTTTGAGACTACGGATTCATCATCAACACCGGTTTTTGAAGAGATAACAATTAATTATTCACCATGAAATCGCAGATACCCAATTTCATAAATAAAAAAGGATTCACTATTCTTGAGCTATTGATTTTTATGGCTCTTTTTTCCGTCATATTGGTCGTTTTAACTTCTCTGTTTGCAGCAACTGTACAACAGAAACTTGAAACACAGGGAATGTCTGCTGTTGAATCCGATTACAGCTACATCATATCGCGTCTCCAGTACGATTTCGGTCGTGCAACAGACGTTGTAACACCACTGAATTACGGAGACACTACAAATACCTTAACGCTTGAAATTGAAGGACAAAGTCACACTTATATATTAAACGGATCAAATCTTGAGCTGACAACTCCTGCCGGGACATACCAGCTTCAAGGGGTCCGCAGCTCGGTTTCAAATCTTTCTTTTCAAAAAATCGGTAATACCGGGGGAAAGCCAACGGTTCGGGTACAAATGATCATTACAAGTACCGCCCAAAATACGACCGGGACGGAAACCTCTGAGATCGATACCATTTTCGGAATCAAATAACATGAAAAAATACATTACAATTCTGAGAAGACAGGAAGGCCAGACATTGGTAACGCTGCTGGTATTTTCCGTGATGGCAATATCTGTCGCGGCAGCATCAGTCGCCATTATGATTAATACATCACGAGCTACTCATATCACTGAATCGCAGGTGCGGGTTATGGGAGCAGCCGAAAGCGGGGTCGAAAATGCTATCATCAGACTTATCAGAAATCCAAGCTATGCCGGAGAAACGCTTACCCTTGATGACAACACCATAACAATAACCGTATCGGGAACAGATACCAAGACAATCCAGGCAACCGCCAACAACGGCTTGTTTCAGCACACAATTCAGGCAACGGCTTCGTATGTCGATAACCGGTTGACAGTTACCTCCTGGAACACGGTATACTGATAGTATGCGCGCTGTTATTTTTATCGACCGAAAAGGTTTATATTACTTTGGTGGAGATGCTAAATCCGCATTATCTCTTATCTTCCCTCCGACATCCGTCCAGGACATGGAGGTCATCAACGGTGAAGAACTGTCAAAAGTTGTCAGCGATTTCATAAAAGCAAATAAGCTGAAAAGTGCCGATATCCTATATTGTTTCTCGTCTCAGAGTTACTTTGAGAAAGTAGTGCCCGAAAAAACACCTCCCGAAGAAATTGAAACCTTACGAGCGGATTTTACGGATAATGTTCCCTTTAACAAGGTTCTCAGCAAAACCTACACTCAAGGGAAAGTCACTGTAATTATCGGTTTAAATAAAGAGTTGGCGTTTACTCTCAAAAAAGTGTTTGAAGCCGCTGGATTTACAACCGAAGCGATTGTGCCGTCTTTCGCTCTTTACGGACAACAGACTGTAACTTTCAGTAGCCAAGTGGGAGCTCAGCTTATGAAACACTCTAACTCTCTCCAACAAGTTTCCTTTCCGATAAAAGAAGCTGAACCGAAAAATATCGACCAAGATGAAAAAGAGTTTTCTACCCCTCAAAAAAAAAGCAACACAAGGCTGTATGTTCTTCTCGGAGTATTTGCAGCACTGATTCTCATTCTGGTCGCTTTTTATTATTATATGCAGCAAAAAAGAGCGCCTCAACCAACCGATGTAACGACCACAATTACAGTCGCTCCGGTTCTCCCGTCTGCTACACCTACCGAAGCATCTCCTACGGCAACTCTTAAACCTGAAATACCGAAAGAAGATATTGAGATCCGCGTCCTGAATGGCTCAGGTATCGCAGGAGAGGCAGATAGAGTCCAGGACCGATTGGCGGAAGCAGACTTCACGAATGTCACGACCGGCAATGCACCGACACTTGATTCGGAGAAAACTTCTATAGTTTTTCGTTCTACCGTACCGCGTGCGTATAAAGATGAAATAGTCACTATGATAAAGTCTCTCGGCTATGAAATTACTACACGTGAAAATGATGAGCTCACAACCGATGTACTTATCACGACTTATCAACAAAATGAAGAAGAGTGATGTATCACTGTCTGCATTGATAACACAACAAATACTCTTGACATGCCTTCAAAATTTCACTATTCTGAAAATATATTATTAATTTCTATGTACTATGTTAAAACTTAGAAACAATAAAGGATTCACGCTTATCGAGCTTTTGGTCGTAATCGGTATCCTTGCCGTTCTTTTGGCTATTACTCTTATTGCTGTCAATCCGGGACAACAGCTTCAACAGGCGGATGACACAAAAAGAAGAAGTGATATCAACGCAATCTTGAATGCTGTAAATCAATACATGGTCGCAAACAACGGGCAGGTGCCGGCAGGTATCGGGGCAACTGCAACACCTATTGCAAATACGGGTGCTGATCTTTGTACAATTCTCGTCCCAGACTATATTGCAGCAATGCCTCAGGATCCAGCGAGCAATGCAGGAGCTGACATCACAAACTGTGCTCTGTATGATACCGGATATGAAGCTTCAGCCGCAAATAATCGCGTAACTATCTATGCACCGGATGCAAACGGTGGAACAATCCAAGTAACTCGATAAGTTATTTATCACTAAAACCCTCCGATTTTTCGGAGGGTTTTTTTATGATATACTAGAGGGTATATGGCCCAGAAAAAGATTCTTCTTATTGAAGACGATCAGTTTCTTCATCAGCTTTATTCCGATCTGCTTAAAAACGAGAAGTATGACGTCACCGGCGTTGTTGACGGCAGAGAAGCATTTGAGATGATGAAGAAGAATACATGGGACCTTATTCTTTTGGATGTAATGCTTCCCGGGATGGATGGCTTTGAGATTTTGGACGAACTTACCAAATCACAAATAAAACTAAAGTGCCCGGTCATTTTTTTGACAAATCTCGATGCCAGTGACAGCGATAAAAAGAAACTGGCGAAAGCGGCTGATCACTGGATAAAAAGCGATATGGCACCGCCTCAGTTCGTTGAGAAAGTAAATGCCGTTTTGAAGTAGTCTCAACTTTCTTCTTACAGCTTAAATATATTGACACGTTGATTTCCTGTATAATTATTTTATGGATCAAGCATTATTTGATGGCGTCATCAGCCGTCTCATTTTCTTCGGATTTGTAGTCATAGGTGCAATCATTGCATCACTTCTTACTATTGGTTTCACCTATCTTTTGGTCATCTACGTCCGTCTGAAAAAAAGAGAGCAGATGGCATATGAAATGATCACGCTTCAGGTTATTGTCCCGAAAGATAATGAGATTAAAGTGGATGCTGCCGAACAGATGTTTGCCTCCTTCTCTTCTCTGAAAAAGAGCAGCGGTTGGCTGAGCTTTTTGGATGTCAGTGATGCGATGGCATTTGAGATTGTCGGGACGAAATCGGATATCCGCTTCTTTGTTTCAGCTCCCAGCAAAATTGTCGATCTTGTCGAGAAAACAATTTACGGATATTATCCCTCAGCAGACATCAAAAAGGTTGATGAGCCTAATATCTTTACCGAGCACGGTAAAGTCGCATTTCAGGCAATGAGAATCAGTAAGGAAACCTACATGCCCTTGAAAACTTATCGGGATATCCCGAATGATACATTAGCAGCCATCACTTCGGCTCTTTCCAAAATGGATGATGAGGAGGGCGCAATCATACAGATCCTGATTCGGGGGGCAGATTCAAGCTGGAAATCAGAAGGACGATCTTTTATCTCAAGTACCAAAAAAAAGGAAGCTGATCCCAATGAGGCCACGTTTGAAACTTCTCAGAAAACACTGGAAAAAATTGATGAAAAAACATCAAAGCCCGCTTTTGAAACAATGATTCGGATTGTTGTGTCAGCAAAAAATAGCGATACGGCTGATGCACATCTCCGCAATATTGCCAATGCCTTTACGCAGTTTGATTCCGATCACAATGAGTTAACAAGTCCGAAGATCTGGTTCAAATCAGGTTTTATGATGAACTTCATTTACAAATTCTTTCCGGCCTTCGAAATGCCGGGCACAAAACTCACTTCAATTATGACGGTGGATGAACTGGCGTCCATGTTCCACTTTCCGAATAAAACAGTAGAGACTCCGAATATTCAGTGGCTTAAAGCAAAAACGGCACAGGTTTCCGCAGAAGTACCGATGACCGGCGGAACTCACATCGGATATGGTTATTATCGGGGCGTCAGAAGACCAGTCAATATTCACCTC
>CAYMVU010000064.1:0-4799 GCA_964394215.1 uncultured Gammaproteobacteria bacterium | reverse complement strand
AAAAGGAAAAGTAACGGCAAAAGTTGTCGAAAACTTTAAGGGTGATAAAGTACGTGTTGCGAAATTCAAGTCAAAAGTACGATATCGCAAAGTACGCGGTTTTCGACCTCAACTTACCAGAATTAAAATTACTGCAATTTAACGATACATTACTATGGCCCATACAAAAGCTCAGCGAGCAGTTAAAGGAAATCGAGACTCAATCTCAAAAAGACTTGGTGTCAAACTGTATGGCGGGCAAAAAGCACAAGCAGGAAATGTCATTATAAGACAGCGTGGAAGTAAAGTTCATGCTGGTGACGGCGTTCTCTTGTCAAAAGATTTCACTCTTGTCGCCCTTCGTGAAGGAACTATCGAGTTCTATACACGTCTGGGTAAACAGTACGTAAGGGTGGTTTGATCTCATCTTTCTTTTGACTTTTACTACCATCTATTGTCTTCATGGACACTGTAACACAAGAACTTTTCGATAAACTTAACCGGGAACAGGATGTCCTTCAGAAAGCAATTATTGTTAAACAACTTCGTTTTGATCGTGAAGTATCTGTTAAACGGATAGCCCGTGCTATACATAAGCACCCTTCATATGTTTCTCATTTACTGCGAATTACAAAAATTCCGAGGATAGTAATTGACGGATATTATTCGGAACAGCTTTCCGCAACACATCTGATGATTCTATCCAGGCTTCAGACACAGGAGGAAATTATCGATGCGTATGAGCAGATTCTCAAGGGGAGCCTGACAGCAAGTCAGACTGAACTTCTCATTCGTAAGTTTAAATATGACGTTGAGGATGAAGGGAAAAATATTGATACCAAACATCTGGAAACACTTGAAAAAGAGCTCCGTCAAGTGCTTAATGCAAAAGTAACTTTAATTCAATCGCGTGTAAGAACGAAAATTGTGCTGGAAAAGCGAGGGAATACTGACATTACGGCAGCGTTCATAGAAGAGGTAGTTCAAAAGCTCAAACGTCAACTTACTGAGGAGGAAAAAAGGGAGGAACTCAAAACTCTTGAGTGATGTTTTTATCTTGCGGCAAATACGACTTTCTTGTGCGTGCGTAGAGATTCTTCATACGGATTAGTTATTGCTCCGATTTTATCCGTCGGGAAATAGCGGAAAAATACATGGCCGACTATACTAGTACCCGGAATTGGCCCGAATTCACGTGAATCCGATGATCGCGGTCTGTTGTCCCCCATAACATAATAATATCCTTCAGGGATATCAACTGGTACCCCTTCCTCTGTAAAGTTTCCGGGAATGAGAGTTGTAGGAGCAGAAATATATGGTTCTTCTATACGTTGACCGTTGACATATACTTCCTGATTTTCTATGAGGATAGTGTCTCCCGGTATACCGATCACACGTTTGATGTATTCGATATCAGGGTTTCGTGGTGAATGAAATACAACAACATCACCGCGCTCAGGAAGACGCAGTTTATAGGTTAGTTTACTGGTAAAAATGTAGTTGCCATTGTAAAAAGTCGGTTCCATTGATGCACCCTTGATTTGATTAGGTTGAAGAACGAACAGATAAATTACGATAAAAAGAGAGCCTACAAACACCACCGTCTCCATAATCTCCATGACAAACATGATCAACCCTTTCACAATAGACATATGGACTAATTGTAAAGAAGTCAGGGTATAAATACAACCGATGTAGTGTTATAATCTTTTCAAGCATTTGGTCGTATAGCTCAGCTGGCTAGAGCGTTCGATTCACATTCGAAAGGTCCCTGGTTCAAGTCCAGGTACGACCACTCAACTGTATGGGTTATCGTCAGGAAAAAACGAACTTATGTGGACAATATTTGACTTTCTTAAACGGTTTGCCATTGATCTTTTTCATGCCGTCTTCTTTGCAGCGATTGAGTATGATGACAAATTGAAGCTCACAAAAACACCCAGACAAAGAGCCACCATATGGATCATCATATTTGTCATTGCAGCTATCTTTCTTTATGCTCTTCTTCACGGAATTTGGTACTTCCTTGATACTCTTGATACGAGTAAAATAAAAATATAATCATGTTGACAGGTATAGTTATTGCAAAAAATGAAGAAGGAAGCATTCAACGGTGTCTTAAAACCCTGACTTTTTGTGATGAAATACTTCTGATTGATAACGGTTCGACTGATCAGACTATTGAACGGGCACGGGAAATAAGTGCCCGTATTATCAGCGACAATACCAGGAATAACTTTTCACTGTTAAGAAATCGTGCTGCCTGTGAAGCTCAAGGAGACTGGTTGCTGTATCTTGATGCCGATGAAGAAATCAGTCTTGATCTTCGGGCAAATATAAAACATGAACTTGAGAACCCGAAAGCTGACGGATATTATCTTCGCCGTCGGGATCACTTCATGGGAAAGATACTGGAACACGGAGAACTTGCAAAGGTATATGAGCGCGGAATTATACGGTTAATGAAGAAAGGTTCCGGAGCCTTCAGAGGCAGTATCCACGAAGAATGGGAAACCGGGGGACAGATTTCTTCACTGGACGGTTTTATTGAGCATTATCCTCACCAATCGTTAAAACAGTTTTTGGAGCATGTAAATGAGTACAGTCAGATACGTGCGGAGGAGCTGCTTTCAAATGGTAAGCGAACACATGTATTTGAAATCATTGCTTTGCCTGTCGGCAAATTTCTATATACTTACCTAGTAAAAGGCGGTGCAAAGGACGGAATTGCCGGATTTATTTATTCATTTATGATGAGCTTTCATTCTTATCTGGTTCGCAGTACATTATTTATCAAACAATCAGCCGATGAATAAGCATAACCTGGTTTCATTTCTCCTCGGATCGGCACTTTTACTGTTTTCTTTGGGTCAGCTGGCCCGTATAAGCATTCCCGATAAACCGGTTTTCTTTTATCTGTATGAGCTCCTGGTTTCGGTTCTCACCGGTATATTATTGCTGAAATATCGATTACGGCCGTTAAAAGATAGCCGTTGGAAGACGGTTATTCTCTTTTTCGGCTGGTTACTTTTATCGTTTGTTATTTCCGTATGGTTTTATCCATTTGAGCAAAATATCGTAGCATTTTTGTATTATCTCCGTCTTCTTCTTTATTTCCTGTTTTTCATATATGTCAACTACTATTTTCACCTGAATAGGACCGCTCCAAAGCCTGTATTTCTTCTCAATGCGACTGCAATCTGGATCATAGGCTCATCTTTTGTGCAGTATTTTCTCTATCAAAATCTCGGGAATTTGTCGTACCTCGGATGGGACCCGCATTTATACCGGGTAGTCGGCCTTTTTTTTGATCCGCCGATTACCGTATCCGTATTTATGTTGCTTGCACTGTATTATTTATTAGAAATTCAGCGAAGCCATAATTGGAACTATTTATCCCTTATCATTCCTCTTTTAGTACTGAGTTTTCTGACATACTCACGAGGCGGATTGCTGGGACTTTTGGCAGTTTGTATTTTGTACGTTGTAAAAAAAAGAAACTGGAAAGTAATTCTCGTCGGTGTTTTCCTTATTATCGGCGGAATGATACTTATTCCGAAAGGTTCAAGTGAAGGCATCAATCTCCTTAGGACAACCTCAATAGAAGCACGTATCAATGATTATGAAAAGGGAATACTTATATGGAAGAAAAATCCCCTGACAGGCATAGGATACAATCATATTCGGTATGAGAAAGATATATACGAGGAGCAATTGTTTTACGGCCCGTACAATCCTTCACACGGAAGTACTGCATTTCACTCAAGCTTTCTTGTCATACTTGTGACCGGAGGTGTTGTCGGTCTTGTGTTATATCTCTGGATGATAACGCGTCTTGCTCGGATATCAGAGTATATGATGTACGGTATCGTGTTTTTGAGCGTCGTTTCAGTGTTTGATAATGTATTGCTTCATCCTCTCATCCTGTTCTTGCTGTTTTTGCTTGAGGGATACCGGATCGAAAAAACGTCTTAGTCTTCCTTTTGATATGTGACCTTTATTTCCTGTTCCTCTGTGTTTCCTGCTGCATCTGTTGCCACAAAGATGAGAGTGTTCTCTCCCTCTTTGAGACGGTATGTACTGCTGAATTCTCCCGAAAGGTCCACAACAATTGGCTGACCGTTCACACGAAGAGTAGCTCCCTGATCCGTTGTCCCTTTAATACTCAGCTCCTGTGATGATGTTTTCATATCAGCCGAAGGAGACTCAATTTCGAGTTTAAGCGGGTCTTTCTTGTAGAAGACGGTAACCTTGTCAGACTCTTTTAGCTGATCCTGACCGGCACGGGCTATTACATAGATACTATTTTCACCTTGCTTTAAAGGGCCGACTTTCTCATTGAAGGTATTTTTACCTTTTACCGTAATAGACTCTGCTTTGGTATTGTTGATATAAACATCGATTTTGTCAAAGTCCTGAACTGAACCTGAGACATAAATTTGTGCTGAATTGGTCGCTGAAGGAGGCTCATCAAAATCCAACATACCATAAAATTCATCTGTCTGATTGCTCTCTGAGCTTTCTTCCGTTTGAGGATTAATAAGTCTGCTTATGAATATTGTAGAGTTTATCAATAGCCTGAATCCGACAGTAATCATAAATACAGTCAGAATAACGATGAAAAACAAAAGCCCGAAAAGCTTTTTGTTATTTTCATGTTGTTTGTGCTGATACAATCTGGATCTCATGAGCCAATGGGGGGGATCGAACCCCCGACCTCTGCTTTACGAAAGCATTGCTCTACCAACTGAGCTACATTGGCATTCATTGAAAAATTATACCACGACCTTATGTATTCGGCTTAACACTATTTTTTGGAC
>CAYMVU010000063.1:0-4822 GCA_964394215.1 uncultured Gammaproteobacteria bacterium | reverse complement strand
GGGTATAATCCCACAAGAGATATACTATCTTGTCCTGCAAAAAATGAGCAGTCACATGAATAAGAATCATGAGGAAGATTGCAAGTCCCCTCATAAAATCAATAGTCGTGTTTCTCTCTTTCGTCATTGAGGTACAATAGTAGGTAAATACTAAACTATTCATCATTTTATCATGTCTAAAGACGATAACTCATTTATAAATGTCCTGATTATCTGGCCTGTGAAGTTTGTAGGAATGCTGTTGCAGCTGGTATTTTTTGCTGCTTTTGTTTTTGTAGGATGGTTTGCTCTTCAGATGGTAGGGATCTTAAACGTACAGGTCCCCGTATCCGGGGCTTCCATGCTTCCCACACTTCCGGAGGAAGGGTATGTCCCGTTTCAGAGATTTTACTATGACGATCGGATTCAGAAATTTATTCCTCAGAAAATTGAAAGAGGAGACATAGTTGTATTTGAGAATGATCTAACTCATGAAGAACTTGAAAAGCAACATAAAGACTCAAGCGGATTTGTGAAACGTGTGATCGGTGTTGCGGGAGATACGGTTGAGATCCGTGACGGTTTTGTGTATGTCAATGGAAAGCGTCTGGAAGAATCATATACCTACAAACCCCGATCAACGTTCGGTGGTAAGGAAATACAGGATTGTGAAGTCGTGTCAGTCCCTGAAGGAAAACTGTTTGTACTTGGTGATAATAGGAAAATCAGTATGGATTCCAGACAGATCGGTCTCATTTCCGTACAGGATGTACAGTTCTATATTCCCTATGAAAAACAGGAAAATGAGTTTGCCAGTAGATGGCGTGATTCCTCACATGACTTTGATATGGAAAACGAATCGCTTTTTGATGTTGACGAGTTTGTTTCTCTTCTCAATCAGAAGAGACGTGAGAATGGTCTTTCAGAGCTGAAATATCAGCCGAAACTAGAACGTTCCGCTCAGTATCGGGCAGAAGTTATGTTGAAATACAATGAACTTGATTCGAACGCTCCACACAGCGGATATTCGATGAAGGATGCGATGAATGATGCCGGATACTCGAATATTGTGTACGGGGAGTTCCCGATGATTGGTTACTACAATGCAGAAGAACTGTATGATGCGTTCATGGAGCAGCCGGGAGCTTCTGAGTTCCTGTTAAATAAAGACTATGATGAAATCGGGGTTTCAACATTTGTGGGGGAGCTCAATAATTGCCCGGTGCAGGTAGTAGTGCAGCATTTGGCCGGATATGTCCCGCCGGATTATTCACAATCCGAAATTTCAAGCTGGGAAGACGGTCTTTCAAGACTGGAAAAGATCCAACCGGGTTGGGAGCAGTTAAAGTCCTACAACGAACTGTACTCACAATATAAGTCAGATATTGATCGCATTAACGAGATCATCGATATCAGAATATCCCGTTTTTCACAAATTCTTCAGCGTATGAAGTCAAATCAATGGCTGACGGAGGAAGAAAAAAGATGGGTAAAAGAGGACACCGTTCTTGCTGAAGAACAGAATCGTCTGGCAGAAAAGTTGAATGCACGTTAGTACAGAGTTCGGGCCACGCCGATCCAGTATAAAGGAAATTGAGTCTGTCCGAATCCTTCAAACCGATCTTCATGTTGGGGTATGAAGTACTGTTCATCTAGTTCTACCTGCTGGGTCTCACCTGCTTTAGTTATGCGAAGCGGCAATACAGGGTTTCCCTGTTCAGTCAATTTCATAAACACATGTCCGTACCAGTCTACTGAACTGAATCCATTTTCTGCCAAAAGCTCCTCCATTTGAGGACGGTACTGAGGATACCCTTTTGGGATATCCCAATCGAAATACTGTTTAAGTATTTGCTCATTTGATTGGCTTTTTATAGTGAATATCAGAGGTTTATTCGGTTTTAGAACTCTCTTTGACTCCCGAAACATTTGAGAAATATCGCTTCGTGTACCTTCAAATGCTCCTCCTAAGACCTCGACCAATGTTGCTGAATCGAAGCTATTGTCAGAAAATCCTATTTGCCTTGCATCCATTTGAAACAATGAGAGACGTTCTTCTGCAATAAGATGTTGAACGTCCATGCGTTGTTGAGCAATATTCAGAATATTGGCATTTATATCAAATGAGATCACGTGTTCAGAAGCTTCTGCCAATGTGGAAAGTGCGAAGCCGTCATAAGTCCCAATATCTAAGTGTTTTTCACCAAGGAAAGGTTGAGCAAAGCGGTACACATGCATGAGGCGGGTTTTTATAAGAGTCTCTCTGTCTTTTTTCCTTCGTTCTTCTTCAGATATAAATGGAGGTTTTTCAACAAGTATCATCTATAGGGTTTCCCTTATTTTAGGAGAAACAATATAATTTTAACAAACTTATTGAATTGTTACATTGTTTCTTTTTCTTCAATTTTTTTTGAAAGATGATTCATGGTATTGATGTATCCGGTAAAATCAGAAGATGATGCATCGTTAAGTAAGTTAACCAATCGCTCTTGGATTTGTTCTTCTAGAGAATCAACGAGTTCTTCACCCTTTTTAGTGAGAACTAAAATTTTTGCCCGTTTGTCATCAGGATCATTTTCCGTTTTTATAAGTTTATTTTTTTTGATAGAAGATACGAGTTCTGTGACAAAAGGGGGCTCTACACCCATCTGATGGGATACTTCAATAAATCTACAACCTTCAGGATACTCTTTTAGAAGTCCAAGTAAACTCCAATCCAATGTAGATAATTTATGCTTTGCCAGGACCGGTGACACATAGTTTTTTACCAATCGATAGGTTTTTGCCTGCATGCGGAGCAATGTGTAGGTCTCAAAGTCTGTTTTCCCGCCCACCAGTTTCTGTAATGCATTTTTTAACATAGAGTTAAGTACAAATGATGACAGACACATTATAGTAATTGATTAGTAAAAGAGCAAGAATTGAGCTCATTTCTTACGGTATGTTCACACGATTATCAAATTCTGAGAATTGGGATATCTTTGTAACCTTGTACGCTGTATTCGTATAGCTTGACAATCCAACGAAAACATAGAACAATGAGTATATGCCACAACAGCAGGAAGTCATATTTCAGCAGGCAACTCCTTTGCCTCCATCGATGAACCCACAGGTCCTTTACAGCTGGAAAGCTCCCTTGCGTGCTTATAAAAAGCGGAGTAAGTATGTTTTGCGCTTTTACATTGCTGTAGCAATGCTTTTGACTGTGATAATTTTCTTCCTTGGGGATCGAATTCTTATCGTTCCCATCTGGTCAGTTCTGTTCCTTTTTTATATTTTGACAATAACTCCTCCGCCACAGGTTGAAAACAGAATTACCAAGTTTGGAATCGAGACAGCTGGTATCACTCTAAAATGGGATGTTCTTTCGCATTTTTATTTTACTGAGCGCTTTAATTTCACTATTCTTACCGTTGTGACACAGCCCCCATACTATATGCATGCCTATCTTGTTATCCCGAAAGATCGCATAAAAAAAGATGTAATGAAAATACTTGCGGAGCATATCGTCTATCAGGAAAAACCTCAGCTTGGATTAACTGATCGATTGATCAATCTTTTGACGTATCTTATCCCCGATGAGGAAGACGGTGAAGATGTGCCGGCAAAGATCACTATGAAGCCTAAAGACGAAAATAAAATTGAAGAAGTTAAAGATACGCTTGCATCTTTTTTCCGAAGACAGAAGAACTCATCTCCTTCACGCCCAGTAAACGAGCCCAGTATGTGACTCCTTCGTCTGTTGTGACTAAGTATCCGTCCATCTCCCGTGCCAGCATAATGAGGTCAAAATCTGCTTTGCTGTCAATGGTTCCTGTGCGTGTTGCATTCCGGTATCGTTCGCGCAACTTTGTTAGAATTTTACCGCATGCCATCTGGAACTCTTTTTGAGGAAGAACTTCCTTTCCCATAAACATCTCAGCTGTATGTATGACTTCCTCCTCTGCGACTTTCATAGCACGATAGGCTCTGTCTCGGTAATCTTCAATAAGTTGCTCAAAAATTGACGCAGAAACGGATTGTTCTGACGTGCCGGGAGATTTGACTGTGAGAGAGCCAAATAATGATTTTAGCAGCGGGTCGTCAGGACTGTCAAAAAAGGACGTGATTTCTTGGACTATTGTAGGAGGCACAACGATTTCCAGCTCTTCAGAAGGGGCTTTTTCTACGGCCCTGACAAGGGTTTTTATAATATCGGCCGTTGTATCTCCTAAACCCATAGACCCTTCCATGTTAAAGAACAAATTTGTGTCAATAATATAGCGTTTCATACAAGTATTATAACAGGGATAGGGCATGAGGTTATTTCTTCATAGAATGCTCAAACATTAATGACGGATTTTTGGGCTTCAAAAGGTTCTAATCACGCATTTCTATTGAAAATTTCAATTGCTAAAAGAGCCTTGTAGCAATATATTTATTTTTTTGAGTTAATCCCTCATTTTTCCCGCTTTACACATCGGGAGTGTAAGAATTGTTTTTGCGGGCTGTGCACTATATTGCACAGATTTTTCCATCAAGCAATTGGATATATCTTTAAAACAGACAGGTGTATATGTTTTTCCAATGTCCTGATTGATGAAATTTGTTCAAGAAATACACAAAAAGAAGGAAAAAATATTACAGGATTCTTAGTAAAATATCACAAAGATCGCTGATATGTTTTGATATATTAAATAAGCTTGCAATACTACAGATAGTGGTATACATTTGTAATGCACCCAAGATATAAAGAGTTTAAATTAAGAATTAGCGGGAGGTTACGCGGAAGGTAACTACGATTGTACCTATGAAGTGTCTTTTTTGTCAACACACGAATACTGAGGTCATTGAAACGCGCGTT
>CAYMVU010000062.1:0-4838 GCA_964394215.1 uncultured Gammaproteobacteria bacterium | reverse complement strand
AAGTATAGATAAAATCGATGATGCAGGAGTCATGGGATACGAAGCATAATGGCGACAATCTGCAGGGATACAAGCCAAAGAAAACATCTCGTTGCCGGTCATGACCATCTTCTTCGGCGGATTGTCTTGGCGTTTCAATACCTCCAGTGACTGAATCGGACCTTTGATGATATAGTCATGACCTATCTGAGCAAGTCTAAGATTGAAGTTCACAACTTCCTCACCTTTCCGATCAAATGCTTCATGAATCATATCTTCAAGAAGTTTCAGGTCTCCGCCAAGAAGTGCGACACTCGCTGCAACGGCAACGGTATTCACCATCTGCTGTTGTATCTTTTCGTCTTTCTTTATTTGATTAAACGGTACGGGAATCTTCTTCACATCCATCTCTATTTCAAACATCTCAGGATCATAGATCACCATGCTTTCATTTGTGAGACGATGTCTGTGAAATTCGTAGGTATCTTTATTGAGACAGACCAAAAGATCTACATTCCAGATCGAGGAATGGATTTCTTCATCGGAAAATGCCACTTCATAAGTATTGTGTCCTCCGCGTATGAGAGATGGATATTCCGTGTAGTCAAAAATGTGGTAACCGGATCGAGTTGCGATTTTTGAGAAAGTCAGACCTGAAGTCATAATCCCGAACCCTGCTTCTCCGCCGATTTTCCAGTTAAATTTCATTGTTAATTTAATCTATACGATTAGCTTCTATGCTTTAATATTTGTTAAACCTGTTTTTATCTTACCTTTTTTGTGATTACCTTTGCAACCTCATTTTTTGCGTAGCTTTCAAGATATCCGCAGGAGATACAACGATAGGTAACAACTTCTCTTTTATTCTGTACACCACCAAAAAATGTTTTACTTGTACCCCAGAAGGGATTCTCCGGCCAACTGAGATGTCCCTTATCAACAATTAACCCTTTCTCCATTTCACCCTCACATTTCGGACATTTCATATTAATACTAATAATTTTTATAACGTCCTGCCTACTGGCTATTTTCAGTCATAACAGCACGGATCTTTGTATCCGCAGTTTGTGCAGGTTGCGTCACGGCCTCCGGGCATTCCTTTTATGGTTTTCTGGCCACACTCGGGACAGTTACGTGTATCACAGTTGCAGTTGCCGCACATGCACTCATGTTCTGTAGTCGGTTTTTGATCCGGTTTCATTCGTCAATTATTGTAAGTCAATATATAGAAGCGCAGTAATCAAAATTTGTGAGAGAAGTGGATGTTTGAGCCCGTTACAAAAGGCGAGTTCACTTCCGAACAAATTTTCGGTTACAAGCGACAGTCTTTAAGCTGTGTTAAATTACTGAGGAAAAATCTTATTTCCGTCCTTGTCTTCAACTATGATTGCAGCAGTCGGACAACCTCGTGCAGCATCAATAATAGTATCGTTTGAATCGGCCTCCGCCGTATCAAGAATAATTGCTTTTGCTTCAGAATCCATGACAAAGGTATTGGGAGCAATGGCAACGCAAGTTGCAGCGCCGATACATAAATCACGATCGACATGAAATTTTAAATCACGAACAGCCACAGGTCCTGAGGGACTGGCTGGATTTTTCAGCTTCTGATCATCTGACATAGAACGAAAAGAATTAAAATAATAAATTACCGGGAAACGGATTTCACAAGTGCCTCCCAGGATAAAAGTGCACACTTCATCCGATTCGGTGTCAACTCTATCCCTAATAATCCTAACACATCTTCCTTCTTAAGTGATTTCAATTCTTCCTTTGCTTTACCTTTGGCATACTCTGAAAGAAGAGATGCCGATGCAATTGATATCGCACAACCTTCTCCGGTAAATCCGACTTCATCTATTGTTCCTTTTTTTTCAGCAATCTCCAAGTGAAGTTTGTCACCACACAGAGGATTATTTACATCAACTTCAGCTGTTGGATTATTGAGTGGTGTGTTGTTTCTCGGATTTTGATAGTGATCCAAAATGATATCTTCGTAAATGCTCATACAGTTTTCTTGAAAAGTGAAACGGCTTTTTTCAAACCTATCACCAACTGATCAATATCTTCTTCCGTGTTGTAGATATAAAAGCTTGCGCGTGCTGTTGCTGCAAGTCCAAGCGAATCATGGAGCGGCATCGTACAGTGATGACCTGCTCTCACGCATACTGAGTATTCATCCAGAATCTGGGCAATGTCATGAGGATGAACACCGTTTAATGTAAAAGTCACAATCCCTGCCCGTCGGCTTGCTTCTTCCGGTCCAAGAATCATTAATGATTCACCAAATTCATTCTGAAGAGCGGTGATAGCCTTTGCGGTAAGTTTTCTCTCATGCTCTGCAATGGCTTCAAATCCGTAGTATTTTAGATAGGCAATCGCTTCTTTTAAAGCAATAATTTCAGCAATCGACGGCGTTCCGGCTTCAAACTTGTGAGGAACATCGGCGAATATTGTCTCTTCTAGTTTTACCTCACGTATCATATCTCCCCCATATTGATAAGGCGTCATCCGTTCAAGTCGTTTTTTCTTTCCCCAGAGTACACCGACTCCGGTCGGACCGAGCATTTTGTGCCCTGAGAAGACAAGAAAGTCGCAACCGAGATCCCGAACATCGATTTCAAGATGCGGGACAGCCTGTGCAGCATCTACAATCGTGATAATTTCCGGATTGATTTTTTTTGCAGCAGCAATAATTTCTTTTACGGGATTGATTGTCCCCAATGTATTTGAGATATATGTAACGGTTAAAATCTTCGTTCGATCCTTTACAATATGTTGAAAATCGACAGATATTTTCCCTGATTTGTCATATGTGACAATCCCCAACTCTTGCCGGTCATTGAGACCGATTATCTTCAAAACAGCACCGCTTCTTTGGACGAGCTGCTGCCACGGGACAAAATTTGCATGATGTTCCATGATGGATGTTACGATCTCGTCTCCTTCATCCAGATTCTCACCTAACGATGCTGCAAGGAGATTGAGCCCCTCTGTTGTTCCTTTTGTAAAGACAATTTCATCCGGATCTTGGGCATTAATAAAGAGTGAGACAATCTTTCTTGTCTCTTCAAATTCTTCTGAGGCTTTCTCAGCGAGTGAATAAATACCTCGGTGAATATTTGCAGAATATTTTTTGTAGTAATCATTAAGCTTATTGATGACTGAAATCGGTTTCAGAGAAGTTGCTGAGGAGTCAAGATACACCAGATCAGGATTATGATAGTAGATAGGAAAGTCATCTCTGATCTGCTTAGGGTTGAACATGAGAAATTATGAATGTATAACCGGAATACTTCTTATTTTTTATGACTGAAAATCGGGAACCTTTTCTCTTATTTTATTATACACTTCGTCAATAAATCCCTGAACAAGCATGTCACGAGCATCTTTTTCTGATATTCCCCGCGTTCTTGTGTATAAAAGTTCATCTTTGTTCAGTTTGCCCGTCGTCGATCCGTGTGTGCAAAAAACATCATTTGCCAGAATCTCAAGAAACGGGCGGGAATCAACAAACACCCCCGGATTGAGAATCAGATTTTGATTCTTCTGGTAAGCATGACTTTGTTGAGCCGATTTTTCCAAACGGATAAGTCCCTGATAAATGAACTTAGACTCATCTTCAAAAACTCCTTTGATCAACAGGTCCGAAAGCGAGCCCGGTGCGGTATGGTGTTGAATGGTTTCGATATGAAACTGATCGGCTTTTTTACCCGTGAAAAGTCCGTAAATAAACAGCTCCACCCCGGTTGCCGCAACTTCAAAAGTAAGTTTGCCGGATCGATTGTGAAAAAACACGACATATTGACCTTTTTCATCAATCTTGACGTGATCCTCAGTTGTGTTTGTTAAATCAATAAATTTCATGTGTCGGATTTTTTAAACTTATTATCAGCGGAACAGGTGGCCGAGCTGGAGGGTTCCCGACAGCGCGAAGTCTCAACGAAGTTGAGGAGCACTGGCTGGAGGATAAACGAGGGCAGAATCTGGGACGAGCCAATGGATGCCGAAACAAGTTCAGCATAACTCTATTGTCTTACCCCACACTCCCTTCCATCTCCAAACGGATAAGCCTATTCAACTCAATAGAATATTCAAGCGGAATTTCTTTCGTCACCGGCTCCATAAATCCAAGTACCAACGCACTTTCAGCATCTGCTTTCGAAAGACCCCGTGACATCAGATAAAAAAGTTTCTCATCTCCCAGTTTCTCAACAGTTGCTTCATGCTGAATCTCAATATCATCTTCCTTAATCTTCATAAACGGATATGTGTCTGATCGTGATTCCTCATCCAAAATAAGAGCATCACACGACACGAAAACCGATGAGTTCTTCGCACCAGGCGAAACCTGAACCAATCCGCGATACGATGTTCTCCCGCCTTCTTTTGAAATTGATTTTGAAACTATGCGCGATGACGTGTTTGGTGCAAAATGAAGCATCTTGGCTCCCGCATCCTGAAGCTGATCTTTCCCTGCAAAGGCAATTGAAAGTACTTCCCCCCTGGCTCCCTCTCCATGCAGATAAACACTCGGATACTTCATTGTTATCTGACTTCCGATATTACAATCTACCCACTCCATGAAGCCGCCTTCCGCACAATGAGTCCGCTTTGTGACAAGATTGTAGACATTTTTACTCCAGTTCTGGACCGTGGTATACCGCACATGTGCATTTTTCTTGACAAAAATCTCAACTACTGCTGCATGAAGAGAATCCGTTGTATAAATCGGAGCAGTACAGCCTTCAATATAATGAACTTCGCTTCCTTCTTCAGCAATGATAAGCGTTCGTTCAAATTGTCCGAACCGTTCAGAGTTAATTCTGAAATAAGCCTGTAAAGGAAGAGCTACCTTC
>CAYMVU010000061.1:0-5045 GCA_964394215.1 uncultured Gammaproteobacteria bacterium | reverse complement strand
GCTTTTTTTTCGTCGTAAATATTTTGAAGTAGATCCATCGCGTGTTTTATCTGCTTTTTGGTAAAACCGAAGTCTTTCAGAGTAAATTTCAGCGGAGACGGAGGATTGAGAAAAATTTCACGGTCTTTAATGTTGCGGGATTTCAGGATGAGATCCACAATCTCCTGCGGTTGAAGTTTTTCACCATGCTTTATTTCATGTTTGACTTGGATTTTCATAATGCTATCTTTTACGGATACGCAAATATCTTTTACAAAAAATTTTGAGAGCTCGTCTTTCATAACATGCCCCGTTTTACTCCAGCATCTTCTCCTCAGAAGCTGATAAAGAAGCCGTTGAATCGATCTTCTGGCCCAACTTTGACAAATGCTGCACCACATTCGAAGACTGGTTGTACGCATTGCTGATATGTTTATTCAGGACGGAGACCGCTTCCTCTGCCTTCTCGTAATCATTTCGCATCGCCTGCAATGTCGAGAGGATTTCTTTTACCTGCTTCTGTATGCGTGCTCCTTCATGAGAAATCAGGATCGCTTTCAGATATGCATAAAAACTCATCGGTGAAACCGGAATAATCCGCATCTCAGCGGAGTAATCATACAGTTCTCCGTTATTGATAATCTCATAATAAACACTCTCTGACGGTACATACATGAGCGCATAATCAAGGGTACCCTCAGCTGCAAGAATATATTTTTTTGAAATCGAATTAATATGCTTTTTAACATCACGAGTAAACTCTTTTCCCAGTGATTCTTTTTGCACCTCGTTATTTTCTTCTGCCATTCTTTTGAAAGCTGAAAGAGGGAATTTGGAGTCAATAGCAATAAGTCCCTGGCTCGTTTTGATTGCAGCATCTACTCTCTCCCCGTTTTTGAATCCGTATTGAAGGACATACATATCTGACGGCAAAGACTGGGAAAGAAGCTCCTTTAATACCTGTTCTCCGATATTTCCCCGTAGTTTCGGTGACTGAAGAAACTGCTGAAGCTGCTGCATGGAGCGACCGATTTCCGAAAATTCTCCGATACTTTTCTGCACTCCCATCATCGCCTGAGCGGCCTTATCGAGACGATCATTAAACATATCCATATTGTGCGTCAGCTTTTGGTCAACCTGTCGATTTGATTCGCTCATCTGTTTAAGCCATTGCGTAAGTTCTTCGGATATTTTTGTTTTTTCCTCGATACGGTTGAACCACTGTCTGACGAAAGCGAGTATGATTACAGTTGAGATAACGACAAGAGCATAGGGAAGTATATCCATGAAGTACATTATACAGCACTTGTTCAGATCGAAGAATAAAGGGAGAAGAACATTAGATCAAGCCGTCACTTTCCTGAAAGATTTTGGGTTTCAGATCATTTTCAGGGGATCCTGAGTTTTGACCTTCCTGAGACTGAGGGGCTTTTTCAACCTCTTCAACTTGACGCTGTTGCTTTTCATCCTGTCTTGAGGGCATCTGTTGAGGCTGAGCCGGTTTTTGCATAGGTTGCTGCTGCGGGAAGTTCTGGAACGGATTCATCTGAGGAAATGACGGACGCTGTCCCATACCAGGAGCAACCGGCATCGTCTGTTGAGGTCGGGTAAACTGACTCTGTACCGGCACCATAGGTTTCTTGACTGCACCTGCACGAAGTAGTGTTGCAACTGCTTCAAATGTATCTGCATTCACAGAATATGCAGTAAAGTTATTGGTCGCTGCCACAACTCCCGCATAAAGATTTGTTGCTATATCACGGTCAAGCTGTGCTTTCACACCTTCTATGACCTTCAACACAAGTTCAGATGTAGACGAACTTGTTTTTACAACATAATTAATCATGCCGTATGAATTGTTGATCAGATGTCTGTCAATATTGATGATAGTTTGACCTTCAAAATCACGCTGATTTTTCTGATACAAATCACCGATTGCATTCAGATTCGGAGTATCAATAGTGATAATGAATTCGATTTTTCCTCCTGAATATGAAAACTGGACATCTTTCGGTTCAAGTTTTGAGTGTCCCTCACGAGGAATAATAACTAGGTTAAAGCGTTCATTTTTGATATTGTAGTCTACCTTATCAATCGCACCCTCTTCATAAGGGAATGAGATGACAAGATTATCTCCGCCTGTGTTGAGCTCTGTTTTTATTTTATCAACACCAACCATATCACTTTCAGGGACAGTTGAAGCAACAAGAGTTACGTTTTTACCCATTTTAGTAAGAGCCATATAGAGAGCAGTTCCTGCTGCAATGGCATCAGGTGTAGGCTTTGTCGGGAGCACAATGATTCCGGAATCATTTTTTGCAATGACTTCCTTTATCTGTCCAATTGTTTTTGCAGCATCTTCCGGCTGCTGATTGGTCGGCATCATATCCGTATAAAAATATTATAGGATAAATTTTATCATATCACCAACCTTTATGTCAAGCGCAGGTGCAAACTGCATTCCACACTCCTGGTCTTTCTTGACTTCCTGGACTGATTTTGCGCGTATTTTTAGGGAAATAAGACGGGATTTTCCTATAAGATTGTCATTTCTGTAGATTTCTGCAGTATCGCCAATATTTACTTTTCCCTTGGTCACAAGCGATCCGAATACCGTTTCGCCTTCGATAATAAATGTCGCAAGGATTTTGGCCTGAGCTTTCAAGTTCTTTTCCTGCTGCTCTTTTTCCGTCAGAAGTGTACTCACTTCTTCAAGCTCTTCAAGCAGTTCATAGATAATATTGTAGGTTTTAATGATGACCTTCTCCTGTCTGGCAAGCTCCTTTACTTCATTATCCGTACCGACAGAAAATCCGATTACGATTGCTTTTGTCGTTTTTGCAAGAAAAATATCTGAGCGATGAATGTCTCCGACTGCATTAAGCCTCATCTCAATATTCTCATTTTTACTGAGAGCATTGGTTATTGCTTCAAGTGATCCTTGTGAATCAGCTTTCAAAACAACTGAAAGCTTTTTTGCCGGAACTTCCCCGCTCAGGAACGCGTCCATATCTGCCTGTTGTGGATTACTATTCTTTCTTTCCTCTTCCTTAATTTTCTGCTCTTCAGATGTGATGAAGGTCCCTACTTCAGGTATCTCTGAAAAACCGAGAAGTTCAAACGGTGTAGAAGGTTCAACTTCTTTTAAGGTCTTACCGAGGTCATTGATGAGCGACCTTACCCGTACTTTTCCATGATTTGTATATACATCATCGCCGACTTTCAGTACTCCGTCCTTGATGATGGCACTCACAACAACACCTCTCTGATCCTTTTTAGTCTCGACAATATATGCAGAAGCGGGATTTTCTTTTTTATAGGTAAGTTTGAGATCTGATGCGATCAACAAAATGGATTCAAGCAGTTCCGGAACGCCCGTACCTTCTTTTGCAGAAATAGGCAATGCGACCACATCCCCTCCCATCTCTTCAGTAATTACCTCATGTTTAAGAAGATCTCGCTGTACTCGCTTAGGATTTGCTGTAGGTAAATCTGATTTATTGAGTGCAACTATAAAGGGAATCCCTGCACTTTTAATATGTGCAATTGATTCAACGGTTTGAGGCATGACAGAATCTGTTGCGTCAATAATGAGAATGGCAACATCCGCAACATTCGCACCTCTTGCGCGCAGCTTCGAAAAGGCTTCATGCCCCGGAGTATCAATAAAAGTAATCTTGTCGGTCTCGTAACCTTTAATGCCTGTATGAATTTCGTATCCTCCGATACGCTGTGTGATACCACCGTGTTCTTTGGCAGCTATTCGGCTTTTTCTGATTGTGTCAAGCAGTGTTGTTTTACCGTGATCCACATGCCCGAGTATTGTGACTATCGGCGGTCGTACCATACTAGTATGAATAATTAGTAACGTATCGTTTTTACGATTATGAAGAAGGAAACAGCAAAATCTTATTTTTTACTTTTTTTTTCAGATGTGACTGCTTCTTTCGGCTCGTTAGAATTTTCTGTATCCGCAGCTTCGGCCTCTTCTTTTGCTTCCTCTTCCTGTGCTTCTGTTATTTCTTCAGTACTTTCAGAAACTTCCGGTTCTTTTTCTTCAGGTTCTTCGGCCGGTTTTTCATCCTTTTTTTCCGACTGAATTTGAACTATATCAATGTCATAGCCTGTGAGTCTGGCTGCAAGATTTACGTTGACACCGCCTTTTCCAATAGCAAGAGGTGCCTGCTCTTCGTTGACGGTGACATTGGCATGTTTTTCCTTTTCATTAATTTCGACTGAAATGACCTGTGCCGGAGATAACGCACTGATAATAAAGACTTTTATGTCTTCATTCCACTGAATAATATCAATTTTTTCTTTACCATTGAGTTCATCAGTCACTGTCTGAACCCGAACACCTTTCTGCCCGACACATGCTCCTACCGGATCCACACCGCTTTGGCTGCTGAAAACGGCAATTTTTGCACGCTCACCAGGTTCTCTTACGACTTTTTTTATTTCGACGGTACCGCTTGTGATTTCAGGAACTTCTCTTTTAAAAAGTTCCGAAATAAGTTCCGGGGCTGTTCTTGACAAAACAATCCGGGAATAACCGGCTTTTGAAGTACCGATTTCCTTTAGGAAGAAAACATAGCGGTTGTTGACAATGTATGTTTCATTTCGAATTTGCTCTTCACGAGGTACGACCCCTTCTGCTTTTCCGAGATCTATATAGACATTGTTCATATCACGTCGGATAACTCTTCCGCGAATAATGGTGCCGACCTGATCCTGGTAATGTGAAATGACTGTTTTCTTTTCCGCTTCACGTATTTTTTGGATAATAACCTGTCTTGCAGTCTGCGCTGCGATTCTTCCGAATCCGGGAGGTGTAATATCTTCTTCTTCCTGCATGATATGAGTTTCACCCGTGTTAATATCGATTTTTACGAATATGCCGTTATCCTCTTCAGGATCATCCGAAAAAAATTCTGGATGTTCCTTACGGAATGCGGCCATTATGGCAGCTTCCATTGATTGGATAACATCTTCAACACTTATTCCTCGCTCGGAAGCGACTTGGTTTAATGCTAATGCAAATTCACTTTTTACTATTACCATAAAGC
>CAYMVU010000060.1:0-5115 GCA_964394215.1 uncultured Gammaproteobacteria bacterium | reverse complement strand
GAATGTCTCTTTTCCAAAGAGAAGGTCACGGGTTCGAGTCCCGTACTCCGCTCCACTCTCAAACCTGACGCAAGTCAGGCTTTTTTTGTTAGAAATTATGTATGTGGAATTTTGATTAGAGATCAAGATATATGGATTCGTCCCAAGGTGGTTTATCATACTCGCCATAAATTTCTTTTTTGCCTGCATTTTTTGATGAGCCTTGCTTAATAGATAGTACGTCAGGGATTTCGAGTTTTTTAAACAAGAAAGCCATTTCCCCTACATTAATTTCTAACTTATTTATTTCTGGATTTACGATTACAACTTCTGCTATAGTATCTCCTGAGTGAGAGATATCTCTTAACGTCCAAATAGGAAATTTAAGATTTATCTCATTTGCATAATCCTTCAGTTGATTATAGTCAATATTTATTGGAGGATTTCTTACCCCTATTTCTACTGCTAATATATATTCTTCAGAGTATGCTTGGTAATTTTCGGGAATTTTAGTACGCTTTAGTTGTTTGAGAAGAGTTTCTGTTTGGTCATTGTAATAAGTGGTAATTTCGACGGTTGAAATATCAGCTTGACCTTTAACATCTATAGATTCTTGCAAAATATAAGCATCTGGAGGATCTTCTTTTGGAATTTGAATATATGCAGGCATTCCTCTTATTTTATACAGTACCAGTGCAATAATTGCAGCAATCCTAGCTTCTCTTACTTTTTGAAACTTACTTTGTTTCTGCAGAGCTTTCCGTCCAATTTTATGAATTAATTTATTCTCCCACCAATAAACATTCAATGGGGAATGCCAAACTGTTTCAGTTCTATGTATATACATATTGATTTTGCTCTGAAGGGAAATATCTAGGCGCTCGTTTTATAGTTTTGGACAACCAAATCATTATAGTATATCAATTTGCTCGTTATTTACGCTTCTTATAGGTAAAATAGTGGTATGAATAAAGAAAATGTGAAATATTTATTAAATAGAGCTAGCTCCCTTATTGATGCAATGACACTGGTTTATGAGACCGAGTCTAAGGATAGCTCGGAGTATAGCAAGATGAGTGCGTTCTCTAGTCATAAAACTTTTGCAATACAATTAAACGCTTTAGCGATAGATGTAAGAAAAGAATTTTCTGATGCCAATTTTATGGTATATGACATTTCAAAAATGAAAAATCAGTTTAATAGCGTTTATATGTATAGAAGGGATATTTTTGATGGTACTTTTATAGAGGTAGGTAAAATTAAGGCCTTTTTAGAATCAAAATTAGGTCAAGAGCAAGGTGAAATCAACAATATCATAAATCTGATAACAGCTAAACTTAGAAATATAATAAGAACAACTCCAACCAAGGAACTAGAGGTGCAAGATAAAATTGAAGATTTATTAATTGGAAAGGGGCTTGCTAGAGGAACTGATTTTGACAGAGAGACCGGTAGAGTAAAAACTGGTGTAAAAGAATCTGTACCAGATTTCATGTTCGAATCTTTAGATTTTTGTATAGAGGTTAAATTAGTAAAAGCGAAAACTGACCTAAAAAAAATAACTGAGCAGATTAATTCTGATACAACAGCATATAAGACAAAATACAAAAAGATTTTTTACGTAGTCTATGATACAAGAGGTCTTATTCAAAATACTGATGCGTTTAAATATAACATTGCTGATAAAAATGTTTATTTAGAAGTAGTAAAACATTGATTAGTACATATGATCTCCAAACAACAACTCTTTGATTTCGTGGATCGTGCCGGGAAGGCGACGTATGCCGGTGGAGGCACAT
Organism: uncultured Gammaproteobacteria bacterium; assembly: GCA_964394215.1. Classification (GTDB taxonomy): domain Bacteria; phylum Patescibacteriota; class Microgenomatia; order UBA1406; family GWC2-37-13; genus UBA1450. Next base: position 3,337 of record CAYMVU010000060.1, on the reverse strand, counting down.
ATGAAGAACATCCTGAAAGACCGGGATTTTTCGAGCTCACATATGATGAGTCTCCCCTCTCCTATCGTGACAGCTACTCAGGACATGCCCGTAGCGGCGGTCAGGAGATTGTTCGTTACGAACAAAAGCCGATCTGGTGGTCAGGATACGGCGGCGGTATGGTCGACGGGAAAGAAGATCTTTCTGATGAGACATTCGAATTCCTGAAAAAAGCCCTTTCTCAGGATGAGGAAGGATTTGATTCACTGCGGGGGCCGCATGAATTCACGGATGGAGACTGGAAGTATACTTACACACAGGAAGGCGATATCCATGATTTTTACGGCTACGAAGAGATCACCTACAAAGGCGAAAAAGTCTTCTGGCATCGTGCGGTCGGCGGGATACTAAAATAAGACCTGGATCCCCGGGTCAAGCCCGAGGATGACAGTTAGTAGTGTTGAAAAGTACTTAGAGATTCACACCTACCGCCTACCATCTACCACCTACTGCCTACCACGTGCTACAATGAAGGTAATGACAGCGTTTTTTAAGAAATTTCATATCTGGATTCTTCTCATTCCCGCATTCGCGATTCGTCTCATCCACCTCGATCAGTCACTCTGGCTTGACGAGGCGACTACCGCCGTCACGGTCCAAAGATATTCATTCTGGGAGATTGTCACACAGTTCTCCCCTGCCGACTTCCACCCGCCTCTCTATTATCTTTTCATGGATATATGGACGTCATTTGCAGGGTACTCCGAAATTGCGCTTCGCATGCCCAGTGTCATATTCAGCGTAGCGGCCGGATATTTCGTATACAAAATATCCAGAAGGCTTTTCCCTGCTACGGAACACGGTCTCGGAGCGGCAGTGCTGAGCACTGTCTTTTTCCTCTTCAATCCTCTTATCGTCTATTACGCCCAGGAAGCGCGCATGTACGCACTTGTCACCTTTCTCGTAGCCGCCAACTTCTACTATCTTCAAACCCTGATTTCACGGAAAGTCAAATACAGCAGCCTCTTTTTCCACCTCACTCTGGCCGCCATGTTTTTGACCTTCTATGCAAGTGTTTTCTACATCGGATCAGTCATCCTCTACCTTCTTTATCACAAAAAGTATCCGCTGCTCGTTTCTGCGGTAACTACCGTCCTTGCAAGTATTACATTGGTCTTTCCCCTTCTCTACACGCAGTACACAGGCTCAAAAACCGCCCTTGAAGCGGTCAAAAACTGGTCACTGGTACTCGGTACCGTATCCTTGAAGAATATCATCCTTATCCCGATCAAATTCACCTCAGGCAGGATCAGTTTTGAACCGAAAATCGTGTATTACCTTCTTGCCTCGGCATGGATGGCATTCCTTGTGTTTCTGCCGTTAGAGGCATTTCGAAAAAAGAAAGACACAGGCCGCCCGAAAGTACTCCTTCTTTCGTATTTCTTCCTCGCACCGCTCCTTTTGGGAACTGTCTTTTCGTTCATCGCACCCATGCTTCAGTATTTCCGTTTTCAGTTCCTTCTGGTATTTTTGAGCATACTGATCGGTGTCTCCGCTTCAAGGTTAAAATCAGATGTTTATAAATATGCGATTGTAGCGGGATTTATCGCCTGGTCACTTCTTTATCTTCTTTTCCCTCAGTTTCATAGGGAAGACTGGAAACTTCTTTCCGAATCGCTGAAAAATGAGCAGGCCCCTATATACATGATCGAATCATCATCGGACCCCATAACATACTATGCACCATCTATACGAACGAGATCTCTGCGGGATATTGTCTACGGAGAATATCCGGAAGAAGATATGATTGTCATACCCTATACATCAGACATACACGGCGTGAATTATAGTATAATACTACAAGGTAATTACTGTCGTGAACAAATTCCATTTCGAGAACTTACCTACGAGAGATGGAAAAAATGCTAATATGTACATCGGTCTCGAACAAAAAGGTCCGTACCAAACAATGCTGAAGGCGCATATTGATAATTTTCGCTTCGGCAGTCATTTCGAACGGTACCAACAGGTTTTCGGTACAGCCGGAAGTATGCTTGATGCAGCTTCATTGCATGTAGCAAGCCGAAACGGTACCAGTCCCTCCCCTATCCATCGTGTGGGGGCAGCGGATTTCAAAGGCATCGTTTTGCCAGCGTACTACACTGATTTTCCCTTTTCTGACAGACTTACGTTTGCAGGCCTTGACGGCTCTATGATCGGATATGAGATGACCAAACGAGAGCATGGCGGCGCTACGCGTGTACATGTGTTTGATCATCAAAGTGCGGATACAAAGCGCTTCTCAGGCTGGAGTATTGTGAGAGGGAACATTCTTGTCGAATCTTTTGATCTGGGCGAACCGGTCTCTGATTCTGAAGCCCTTGATTGGGGTCTCAATCTCCTCGAAGGCATGACTACTGCCGATTTCAGACTTACCGATCTTGAAGATGCAGATATCTCTATGGCGCCATCGCCTTTTGTTCCCGCCAGACAGCAACAGTCTGGATTCCGACTGCGGCAACGAATGCTAGGGCTATTGCAAGAGGTGGCCCGTACATCCCCTTTTCTGGGATTAGGATAAATGATCCTACAGTGATAATCAGGAAAAACAGAATATTTGAAACCAGAATATACCCCGGCTTCTTCACCGTATACAGCAGAAACAGATTCGGAATCGTGCCTAAGGCATTCAGGATAAACGGCAGTGCCAGAATGTGAGTAATTGCCGCCGTTTCCGTAAACTTATCGGTAAACACAAGCTCAAACACAAAATCAGGAGTGAAATAGAGCGCTATAAATACCGCAGTCGGTATGAGCATATATACAAAGCCGGTTTTCATCTGCTTATATGCTTCTTTTCGGGTCGTTATCGTAGCAAATCGGGGCGACAAGACCTGAGAAATACTGACAATCGATGCGATAATCGTCAGGATGATTTTCTGAGAAAGACCGTAGTATCCGACCTGTTCTCTCAATCCGAAGAAAGAAAGCAGGAAAAGATCCATGCGCAGTCCCAGATTGTAAAACTGTGACGCCACAAAATACTTCATCGTATAGCTGAATTTAAATTCCTCTTTTCTGATCGGTGCCTCCTGCATTTCCCGTGTCAATTTTTTATTTCTCCAGAGCATCAGAAGGAAAAACGTCAGAGGTCCGAGTACTCCGAACGCAAAAATAACCATACCGACAGTGATTTGTCCGAAATACGCAATGACTAAAACGAAAACTGTTTTGACGACATTCGCGGCATTGATATAAAGATTGGCTCGTAAAAATCGTTTTGCCGCAAACAAAATATTGGTACCCGTCCGGACCAAGGGCGCTGCGCGGCACCCGCACCGGGATCACCATGATGCCG
>CAYMVU010000059.1:0-5521 GCA_964394215.1 uncultured Gammaproteobacteria bacterium | reverse complement strand
CTGATGCCAGATTAGAAGCATTGAGTCCCGTCAGACCCGATCCTGTCCCCGTGATAATCCCGCCGGCTGTGATATTCCCCGCTCCGGTGATATTTCCGCTTGTGATACTCAGTACTCCATCTGATAATGTCGAACCTACGATATTCCCCACAACCTGCAATGTCGCTGTCGGTGTCGATGTCCCGATACCGACGCTGTCAGATAATGTCTGAGGATACAGGTATCCGCTCCCTGCATTCCTGCTCCATACTCCACCTGATCCGGAGACAACTCCCTCCACCGCATCGTCCAATGCCTGGATAGAAGCTGTAAATGTCTGACCGCTTGCAACATACGTCGGTGTCGTATACGTACGATTGCCAAGTGTCGCTGATCCGAAACTATATAGCTCACTACCGTTTGTAACACGGATATCACCTGTCACGTCAAGTTTATATGCTGGGTTCGTGGTTCCGATTCCCACATTTCCATTCGGCGCAACTCGTATCCTTTCGACTCCGGATGTCCCCACCCCAATGCTATCTGCTGCCGGATGATAAAATCCGGTATTTGCATCGTTTGTAAATGTGTATGAAGGTGTCGACTGCAAACCGTCTGCGACTGCGATTGAGGAAACACCGGCAATGACACCATTCGTAATAGATATTGTGCCGTCAGAAAGTGTCGAACCTACGATATTTCCCACAACCTGCAGTTTCGCAGTCGGAGTTGAAGTGCCGATCCCGACACTATCTGAAAGAGTTGCGGGGAAGAGATACCCGCTACCGCTGTTTCTGTTCCAAACACCTCCAGAACCGGTAGAAACTCCTTCCACAGCATCGTCAAGTGCCTGAATAGAAGCAGTAAATGTTTGACCGCTCGCGACATATGTCGGTGTCGTATACGACCGATTGCCGAGTGTTGCCGAACCGAAGCTGTATAGTTCGCTGCCGTTTACAATTTCTACATCGCCATTTACTGACAATTTGTACGTTGGATTGGTAGTCCCGATCCCGATATTTCCTGAACTTTCATCCAAAAACAACATCTCCGTATTTGTACCCCGGTAGAACCTGATATCTCCATATGCAGCGGTAAGCTGCACATCATTTCCTGCCTGAGAATACACATTGGCCAAAGTCTGATTATCAGTTCCTACACCGCTTGCATCGATCCAGTCAACACCGTTTGCCGTGGTAGAAAGTACTTGTCCGGGTGTTCCTACTTCATTATTGTAGTCATACATCTGCCCTCGAAGTCGTAGAGTCCCATTGACATCAAGCTTTCTAGACGGATTGGTTGTACCTATACCAATGTTTCCGTTTGCATCCACGAGGATTGCTTCAACTCCTCCGGCTGATACATGAAACGGTTTTACTGTCGAACCGGAGGCGCTTTGGACAGAAAGTATTCTTCCGGTGCCGTTATTACTGGCTGTATCAGTCAGTTTGAAGAGGTCATTTGCTCCGGTACTGTTGCCATAAGTGAACGTAGTAGTGTATGCGCCCATAGAAACTGCAAGATTTGCAGCTGCATCCTTCAGTCCGCTCCACGGCACATTTTGGGCTTGGAATGCATAAGGAGTCGCAGTAAATCTGACACGAGGACTCATTTCTGCATCTGCTCCCACCTTTATGCCTAAGTAAATACTGTCGCTGTTGAAGTCAACTGAGGACAAACTAGTACTTGATCCCAGTTCTTCCCGAAAGATTCCGTCAGAAGTTGCAACAGATCTTGTCTCCTGCCAGAGCTGGGTCCCGCCTGACGCAGCATCATACAGAGTAAATACAATGCTATATGTACTGTCTGCTACGTTTAATCCCTGATCATCTACAAGCTTTCCCTGAAAGTTGATTGTCTGGCGAATGCCCGGAGCGGCACTTACGCTTTGGATTGATAGGAAGATAAAACCACTAAAGAAGATTGTCAGTATTATGACTGCTAGCGATCTAGATATTGCTTTTCTAGATATGCTTTTTCTAATTATTTGTTCAACTTTGTTTAACATACAGACAGAGTGCGTTACTTCAGTATAGATACAAAAACCGGTGTGTTTCAAGTCTTATATATACATTAAGAATGTAGTATGGAATGTTTTTTGATATTTCCGCCTCACTACACTCGGAAAAATACTGTTTTAACAGTACGTTTAGCATTGTTATGCTTAATTGTAAGAAAACACTACAAGACTATTCATAACAAAATATACGGGCGTATTTTGTTTATATTATTTGAACAAATACGATAGGGTTGAAATTTTCCTTATTTTCGTTCTTTGATTTCTTTTCGTTATAATGAAGTTATGAGAAAAAGATTTATCCTGCTTTTTACCATTGTGTGCTTTTTATTAGTCACTGCTGCTGCACATGCCGCAGCGCCATCCAGTACTAATTTCCAGCTGCGGGACTATTCATTTGGTTCAGGAGGAACCGAACAGTCAGATTCAACGAATTTTTCCCTATTTGGAATATTGGGAGAAGTTTCTCAGGGAGACCCTTCATCAACGAATTTTCAAATTCTTCCGGGTTTACCCAATACGATTATGCCGGCATTGCCGCCTGCTCCGACATTTTCCAATCCCGGCTCTCTTTACGATCGGCTTAGAATGATAATCAGCACGGCTGGAAATCCCTCAGACACAACTTACGCTGTTGCAATAACCGAATCGACTGATCCGACATGGACCAACATTAGATATATACAAAGCGACGGATCAATCGGTACAACTCTGGGGCTCGAAGATTTCCTCACGTATAGCGCATGGGGCGGAGCAACGGGAACGTATATTACAAATCTTCAACCTAATACAACGTATCTGATCAAAGTAAGAGCCAGACAGGGAGAATTCACCGAAACAGGCTGGGGACCGGAAGCGGCAGCCTCAACTTCAGTAGCTTCTCTTTCATTTGGTGTTGATTCTGATGCGATTACCTTTGACGATTTGAGTTCGCTAAACAACTTTACTGACAATACGAAATCAACGGTAATGACTACTACAACCAACGCCTATAACGGCTACATCGTATATGGATTTGCTACACAGCCATTGACTGCAAACTCTCAGACAATACCACATTACAGTAGTCCAAACTCCGCTCCAACCAGTTGGACAGGCTATGGCTTCGGGTACTCAAGCGGTGACAACTCTCTCACAGGAGGTACTCCAGATAGATTCACAAATGGCGGACCCAAGTATGCGGGATTCACTGGTACACCGCCAGGCGATCCTGTCGTCGACACTCCCGGACCGATTATAACACCTGTGATTGCACAGCAATTTGAGGTTGACTACAGAGTTTCGGCAAATCCCACTACACCAGCGGGAGTATATAGCAGTATCATTGTTTATATTATTGTTCCGACATATTGATGATATGAGACATACACTAGGGATAGCCACTATTCTCGCACTATTTACCATACTCCCCCATAGTATAACTTCCTTTCATAACAGTGTATTTGCTCAATCAACAAAAAGAGAGATAATTCGTGTTTCCCCGTTCATTTTCGACCTCACGTTATCTCCGAATAAAACCTACACTCATGACATGACAATTGAGAATCTGTTAGATATTCCTGTTCCGATCAGAATTACAACTGAGGATTTTCAGGTATCTGAAGAATCCGGAGATTATGTATTTGAAAAGAACAATATAAATTCCGTAATCTCATGGATCACTATCAATCCGAAAGAAATGATTCTGGAACCACGGGAAAAGCAGGATATTACTGTTACTATTAAGACACCGGAGAAAATATCTTTCGGCGGATACCATGGTATGATTTTCATCGAACCCATCTTTCCGAACCAGAGACAATTCAACTCTCTTCTCACGACTAAAATCGGAGCACCGGTTTTAGCCAACATTGGCAGCCCGGCAAACGGCGTGAACCCCGCATTTATTTCTGATTATTCAATTCCATTTATACTTTTCGATAAAAATTCGCTCAATTATGAGTTTACTGTTAAAAGCAACTCGTTATATCATTTCACTGCTCGACCGTTTCTTCATATACGTTCTTTTTTCACAAATGAACAAAAGATTGCATTAGAAGAGAAACTGATTTTCCCTGGCAAAACAAGAGCATGGGATAGCACTGCATCAGTAACTGATCTGATGCCCGGATTCTATACAGGGCAGCTACGCGTTTCTTTAGGAAACGGCATCCAAACTGTAGATACGAAGTTTTTTTTCTATCTTCCGCCTCAGGTATTGATCATAGGTGCACTGTTAATCGTCCTGCTTATATTACTTAAGAAAGTACCAATATTCCTAAATATTAAAAATGTAATGCACAAGATTTTGAGGAAAAAATTATAGTTATTGACAAGCACTCCGAACTGTGCCATTATGATTATATCTATACTTTTTGTAGCTAATTTCTCAGAAAAGTAAACTCATGTTCAAATTTTATTACCTTAAACTAATATCCCGAATAATATTGGTTTCTTTTATTATTACGCTTCTCCTTATCGTCCCTCCTTTATCAAACTATTTCATCATGCGTAATGTATGGGCAGGAACACTGACATCATCAGCACTGACCATTAGTGATTCCCGGGCATCTAATACCGGCACAACTCATTCCTTTTCGTTTACAACAGCTACAACCGGCACAATCGCATCAATAACATTTCAGTACTGTACTGCCTCAACCGGCACTTGTAGTGCTCCGACCGGTCTCACAATTGGAACAACCGTAGGGACAGTGACAGGAATCGGAGCCGGTACAGGCGGAGTTGCATCAAACACGGCAACATATACTGTTACAACTCCTGCTTCAGTAAGCAGCGGTACGGCCATTACTATTCCCTGGACGAACGTGACCAACCCGTCAACAGCCGATACTTCATTTTTTGTGAACATTACAACAAAAGACGGCTCCAGTGCAACCATTGACTCAGCACAGGTAGCAGCTGCTGTTTTAACAACTACCTCAATTTCTGTTACCGCTTCAATCGGACCGACATTTACATTTACCGTCGCTCCTGTGGATGGTTCAAGTGATACTTCAGGAATCGGGCTCGTAAACGGACAGGTAAACGGAGCAACCCTTGACGTTGTAACAACGGCAAGCACAATCCCCTTTGGTACTTTAGCTGATCAAGATCCGAATACTGCCGCGCATGATATCACTGTAGCAACAAACTCCGTAAACGGATATCAGGTGACAGTAAAGTATATTGATCCAGGATCAAGTGCTCCGCTTAACGACGGATCAAATAATATCGATAACTTCACCGGTACGAATGCTTCACCTGCAACGTGGTCAACAGGAGCCCCAACAGGAACTTCCGCAAACGTAAACACAGGGTTCTTCGGATATACCACAGAGGATTTTTCCTTGGGCGCGGGTACTACAAACCGCTTTAGTTCAAACAAGTGGGCTGGTTTTTCGACAACTCCTGAACAATTGATCTATAATGCGACTGCCCCGTCGGGAGGATCAGAATCAAAGCGTGTCGGTTGGAGAGCTGAGGTAAACGAACTGCAACCAGCAGGTAACTACACTGGTACAATTATCCTTGTCGCAACTCCAA
>CAYMVU010000058.1:0-5552 GCA_964394215.1 uncultured Gammaproteobacteria bacterium | reverse complement strand
TGCACAGGAGGCTCATAATCTCCTAGGCCAGGTTCAACTCCTGGCCCCGGAACAAAGAAACTTCCCGTTCGCGGTAATCAATGTGTGCTTTATAATATACTTATAATTGATTATTGATTACCGATAAACTTTATGCTTCTCTCAATCGTTATTCCTGTTTACAACGAAAAAGACAATATTGCTCCCCTTATTGACAGGCTTGTCCCGATCATTGAAAAGTTCGATTTTGAGATTTTATTCGTCAATGACGGATCACGTGACGGCACTCCGGAAATCATTAAAGAACATGCCAGTAAAAATAAACGAATAAAACTTCTTTCATTTAACCGAAATTTCGGCCATCAGGCAGCACTTATTGCCGGCTATCGATTTGCCAAAGGTGATGCGGTAGTCAGTATGGATGCCGATATGCAGGATCCGCCGGATATTATTCCTGAGATGGTCGAGAAATGGAAAAAAGGAGCTAAAATTGTCTATGCCAAACGTGAAAAGCGTGACGTAGATAGTTTTTTTAAAAAAATAACAGCACAACTCTTTTACCGATTTATGAATGCAATGTCTGATCGGAAAATTCCAGAAGATGTCGGAGATTTCAGACTGTTGGACCGGGAAGTTGTGGATTTCATCGCATCTCTTCCCGAACATTCTCCGTTCCTCCGGGGGCTTGTCGCATGGAGCGGATATCCGGAAGACTTTGTGTATTTCGTCCGTGAAAAGCGATTCTCAGGTGAAACTCACTATTCATTTTCAAAAATGCTCAGTTTTGCCATGGATGGAATCACATCTTTTTCCGTCAAACCTCTTCGCATGGCAACTTACATGGGCTTTGCAGCTGCAACTGCCGGTTTTATCGGTATGATTTATGCAATTATCGGAAAATTTTTATTACCAATTCCTTGGGTTACGGGTTGGACAGGGCTTTTCGTCGGTGTCATGTTCATTGGAGGCATCCAACTGATCACGATCGGAATCATCGGTGAGTATATCAGCAAAATATATCTGGAAGTCCTTAATCGTCCGCACTTCACCATCAGGGAAAAAATCAACATATGAAAAACTTGAAGATCATCCTTATATCGATAGTTCTTGCATTGGTCGTATACGGTATCTATTCGTGGCTTTCGGGAAAGCAAACATCCATTTCACCCATCCCTGAAGATGGGATAAAGGTTATCCAAATCGCACCGACGGATAAATAATTACTCTCCGATTTTGAGCTGGAGAATGTCCCCTTTTCCTCCCAGGAAGAGCTGATCGATTGTAAAGAGAATGAGATATGCACTCACATAAACCACAAGTCCGATGACTGCCCAAGTAAAGGTCTTTTTCGCATCCTCTACCTTTCCCGGGTCACCAAGTGATAGAAGATATTTATAGCTTCCGATGACAAACATAATAAAAAGAACCAGAAGAATAAGAGCATTTGTCATAAACAACAGATTCCCCGTCACCACCTCAAGACACTTGAGAGTTGGAACACCGTTTACGAGACATGTGTCTGCCGGGTCTTTTGAAACGCTATAAGGGACTCCGTCAGCGTTTAAATCATCCCAGTTTTTGATCTGTGCCGATACCTGATACGGAGTTACTAAGAAAAGGAAGATAAACAATGATATTGATAGACTCTTTACTGCGTTGAGTTTCATATCAATAGTGTAGATGATCTTGAAAAGAATAGCAACGGTTTCAGGCCAAAAAAAACTGCTGCAGAGATGTCCCTGCAGCAGTTTGAATTTCGAGTTACTTATTTACAGGTTTTTGTCGGATCGAATGCATCAATCACAACATTTGTACAACCGTTTGTTGTATTTACCGCGCTACAAAGACCACCGGTATTTGATACACAAGTACAACAATTTTCTCCTGTTGTCGTTTCAACAAGTCCCGGAAGAGTCAAAGGACAGGAAAGGCCAAGACAGATTCTTCTCTTGAAGATCACTTGCTCGAGTGTCCAGATAATCGCAAGTACCGCAACAATGAGAATCATTCCGACGACGGCAGCCTGAATCTTTTCACGGGCCGCTGATACCGCATCCTTATCTCCGCCTGATGTCACCCATGCAAAAGCTCCGATGAGCATGTAAAAGAGTGCCGCAAGTCCTGCAATTACGAAGAATGCACGGATCGCAAATGTCAATATATCTCCAAGTGAAGGAATCTGAAACCCAAGCTCACCTGTCTCAATATTGGTACAGGAAGGGAATCTACTTTTCGCATCAGCCGTATTCCATCCTAATGCTACGTTCGTATTAGAGTTGTATTGGATCGGACATCCTTGTGCTACTACACCATCCGCTAAAGCATAAACAGACGCTCTGCTGTTTGCAAACGGAAGGAAAAATCCGTATACAAAAATTCCGATGGCAAACAACAGTGAGATTTTGGAGAGTAGCGAATGTTTTGACATATTAAAATAAAATGGTATTTCCTTCATTCTATATATATTTTTCTCTTCTTGTCAACACGTGATTTATGTGTCTTTTGCACGATACTGAAGAGCCTCGGCTATATGCTGCGAATTAATCTTTTCAGAGCCTTCTAAATCCCCAATTGTTCGGGCAATTTTTATTAGTTTAAAATATGTCCTTGCCGATAGACTAAGACGGTCAACGGCCTGATTGAGTATTTGAGAAGCATTTTCATCAAGGTGACAGAATTTTTTGACATCTGCAGAGCTCATTTCACTATTGAACGTGATCGGTGTATTAATAAATCTTTGTTTTTGCATTTTTTGTGCTTTTTCAACCCTGTTGCGGATACATCCGCTGGATTCTGCAGTATGCGTCTCAGACAGTTTCTCTACCTCAACAGGTTGTACGTCAATATGAAGATCAATTCTATCAAGAAGAGGACCTGATAATCGTTTTTGATACCGATGTACAAGGCTGGGTGAACACTTACAGTTTCTTTTCGGATGTCCAAGGTATCCGCACGGACAGGGATTTGAAGCGGCCAAAAGCAAAAAACGCGCCGGAAATGTTAGAGAACCTGCCGCTCTGGAGACCGTCACAATACCATCCTCCATCGGCTGACGCATCGCTTCTAGAACACTTCTTGGGAACTCAGGAAACTCGTCCAGAAAAAGAACTCCACGATGAGACATAGATATTTCACCGGGGCTCGGATTGCTCCCTCCTCCGATAAGTCCTACACGCGATATTGTATGATGCGGAGACCGAAATGGTCTGACACTCTCAAAGATTTCCTTTGAAATTTCTCCCGTTACCGAGTAAATTTTTGCAACCTCAAGCATTTCCTGCTTATTGAGTAACGGAAGGATTGTAGGCATTGAACGGGAAAGCAGTGTTTTTCCTGCTCCCGGAGTACCTTTAAGGTGAACATTATGAAAACCGGCAGCCGCGATCTCAAGTGCCCGTTTTGCCTGTTCCTGTCCGTTTATCTGTGCAAAATCGTAAGCATAGTTAATGTTTTTTCTAGCATTCTGCCTATCGGTGCGTGTATAGCATTGAATCTTTTGCTTCTTCGTCAAATGAGATATGATCTCTTCAAGTGAGCCGACGGGATAGATAGTGATGTCATCAAAAACAGCGGCTTCCTCAACATTTTCTTTCGGAATAAATACTGTTTCGATGCGTTTTTCTTTGGCAAGAATAATGAGGGGAATAATACCGTTCACACGTCTCACATTTCCTTCAAGGGATAATTCACCAATGAACATGCTGTCTGAAAGTGCGGATTGCTCAAGAATCCGAGAAGAGGTCAAAATCCCGATTGCTATCGCAAGGTCAAAAGCGGTTCCGGATTTTGGGACATCGGCAGGTGCCAGATTGACAGTAATACGTGAATCAGGCATCTCATATCCGGCGTTGGAGACTGCCGTTCTCACACGTTCCTTTGCTTCATCAATAGCTTTACCCGGAAGTCCGACGATGGTAAAGGTGGGAAAGCCGCGGCCGGCAACATCTACTTCTACTTCAACAATGACGCCATGAAGACCGAGTGTCGAACCGGCTGTAACTTTTGAAAGCATATATGTAATTATATAACATATATGAAAGAATAAAACTATACCCCATTTCTGGGGTGATAGTTTTAGATACCTTCCGCTGCTTTTTTCTTATAGACGTAGACAGCAAGAAGTGCTCCTGCTCCACCTACAAGTAAAAGAAGAATTGCGGCCACAAGAAGCATCGGGTTTCGTTCTCCTTCTTGTGTCGTTTCTGCCTGTTGTGTTGCTTGTTTATTTTCGGTTTGATCCTCAACCATAATCGGACTGACTTGCTGTTCAGGTACAAACTCCGGAGTGACATCCCGTCGGGGGTTTGTCGCAGCCGTAACAGGGGTATAGAGTGCGATCTGCTCCGCAGTCAAAAATTCTTTGTTCTGATTAAGATAATCTGCGATCTTCAGCTCTGCGGTAGGAGTGTACTCCTCTCCGTTTAAGGTCAGATACTTGATGATATACGGTTCATTCGGGATATGTTCAGAGGTGATTTTGTAATACCCATTGCTGTCAATCGGTGCGACATACTGAGGTACCGGCATACTGATCAGATACAATCCGACATATCCCCCGCGAATAAGCTTGCCGCTTGAATCATATGCATATCCCTCAAGATAAGAAGGAATAGAATTCAAGGCAAAGCCGCCTTTCAGCTGTTGTGTCTCATCAGATTTCATCGTCTGAAGATTAATCTTTCGGAATGATCTTTTGTAATACTCTCCTGGCTGAAGCTGCGACTGCTTCAGAGTTACTTCATATCTTCCTTCTTTGTCAGCGCCTCCGTTGGTTTTACCGAAGATTTGCCTGTCGCCGCAGACTTCAACACCGTTATTCAAACGACATGTATCAATGACAACTTCTGCAAACGGATGTGAAACACGTCCCTTAAAAATAAGGTCTCCGTTTGCGGCTGTCTTACTTTCTGATGAAAGAACTACAAGATCATATGTTTTCCCTATCCCGTCAGTCGGGACAAACGGAATATCCCGGTGCTGAATCGCTCCTCTTTGGAGGATCGCAGGCGAGTCATTGAGGTAAAAATCAGAGTAAATTTGAGCGGCATTCCCTTTTTGCGTCCAGTCTTTGGTCAAAGGATGGACATAACTTGCCAAGACCGGTGTCAGTCGATAGTCACCGTCCTCGACAAAGAATGAAAAGTCTCCGGCAGATCCTGTCATAAACGGATTCATAATCAGATTGTTTCGCTGCTTTGCATATCCTGCATCAAATGCCCCTTGAGGGTTTTTCTGAAGGAGTGAAACGGAAACACCCGGAATCGGTTCAAGTGACACAGAGTCAAAGACACGACCGTACGGATCCCAACCCGGTCCGAAATCACACTCATCCTGCTGAAATTCAGTAACATCACGCCATGTGAGCTGATCCTGCTGTTGTCCGCCTGTCCCTGAGGAATCACGGCTTGCCGGTGTAGGAAGAACCTCCGGCACGTAATACACAACATATTTGCGTCTTGCCGAGTACATTGTGTATCCTTGTACTTCTCCGAAGGTGACATTTAACTTCCCTGTTGCGTCTGTTTTCAGTTCTGTTGAAGCATCTGCTTGTCTGAACGGATCATTAACATCAT
>CAYMVU010000057.1:0-5859 GCA_964394215.1 uncultured Gammaproteobacteria bacterium | reverse complement strand
ACTCACAACCTACTCCTTAGAAGGGAGTTGCTCTATCCAATTGAGCTACAGGGTCAGAATTGCTCGTAGGCGATAGGTCGTAGGTTGTAATTACAGTGCAGAAAGATATTCACCTATATTGAAATTTCTATTCTACTATCTACAGCCTTCAGCCTTATGCTTTCTGGAGCCGACTGTCGGATTCGAACCGACGACCCCCAATTTACAAAATTGGTGCTACTACCACTGAGCTAAGTCGGCTAAGTAAGTATTATAACAATTGTGTAAAGAAGATGCTACTTTTGTGCCGCGGGAGAGGGTCGAACTCTCACGCCTTATTCAGGCACTGGATTTTAAGTCCAGCGTGTCTGCCATTCCACCACCGCGGCAATTCGTTAAGATACGATTATATCAAATCAGCTTCTGCTGATCCATATCCTGTGAGTCAATGATGATATTGAGATGTTTACATCCCTTCGGAGTGACCACTCGACCGCGGGGAGTTTTTTTGATAAATCCGATTCTTAACAGATAGGGCTCAATAAATTCTTCAATGGTGCGTCTGTCTTCTGAAAGTGACGATGCTATTGTCTCTATACCGACAGGGCTGTTTTGGAATCGCTCTGCAATCACCCGAAGATACTGAATATCGATATCGGTAAGTCCCATGTCATCAATTTCAAGTAGTGCAAATAATTTTGACACCACATCTTCGTCGATCATTTCGTGACCGTCAACTTCGACGATATCACGGGCTCTTTTTAAAATGCGGTTTGCGACTCGCGGAGTCTTTCGTGATCGTTTTGCAATCTGCTGTGCCGCTCCTTTGCTGATTTTAATATTCATGAGCTCTGCGGATCGAAGAATGATATCAACCATATCACGATCCGTATAGTAATCAAGGCGAAGCAATAATCCGAATCGGTCGCGCATCGGGGCTGAGATGAGTGCAAGTTTTGTAGTCGCTCCGACTACCGTGATTTTCGGGATCGGCAGCCGCACTGTTCGAGCTGACGGTCCTTTTCCGATCACAATATCGAGAAAGTAGTCTTCGATGACAGGATACAGCATCTCCTCAACAGGTTTCGGTAATCGATGTATCTCATCGATAAATAAAACATCATTATCTTTGAGATTTGTGAGAATAGCTGCTAAATCGCCTGTCTTGGTAACAGCTGCACCGGAAGTTACACGAATTGTCCCTTTTAACTCTCTTGCAATAATGTGAGAAAGTGTCGTCTTTCCGATACCTGGAGGACCGTAAAAAAGAATATGCTCAGCAGGAGTACCGCGGTTTTTGACTGCATCAAGAAATAAACGGAGCGTTTTGACTACGTTTTGTTGTCCGACATAGTCATGCAAAGTTTCCGGTCTTAAACTCACTAAATCGTTCTGTTTCGCCATAGTAGTAACATTATACAAGAAGGTTATACATTGTGAACAATGACTCCCAAAACTACCCCATAAGCTGTACCCTGATAGCTATGAGCCGTAATGTGTTAGTTCGGATTACTGAGAAGTCTAATTGCTTCTTTGATTTGTTCTTCAACTGTAAGATCTGGGGACAATTTCGGCAGAACTTCTCTGGCTTCTGCGGCACCAAAACCGAGAGAAGTAAGGGCATCGACAACTACCTGGTCTTCCTTCGAAACATATGTATTCTCAAGTACAAAGTCTGATTTGAATTTTTGAGATAATTCAAGCATGATCTTCAAGGCCGTCTTTTTACCGAGTCCGGGAATACGGGTAAAATACTTCGAATCATTAGAACGGACAGCCGTGATGAGTTCTCCAACCTTACTATTCGAAATAATGGTATACGCGGACTTTGGCCCGACACCTGAAACATTAATGAGCAGGAGAAATAGTTTGTACTCCTGTTTGTTCTGAAAACCGAACAGGGACTGTACATCCTCTCGAATATGATGATATGTGTAGACCTCCAATGCATCACCGGACATGCAGGAACTCAGAAGAGTATTGGTCAAAAAAACATTATAGAAGAGTCCTGACGGCGTTTCAACTAATGCATTGTTGCCGTCAATCTCAGAAATTACACCTTTTATTTTCCCGATCATGAGGTAAGTATACCTCAATCACAGGTGTTCTTAAAGATTCATTACTTACTATGAATTTTTTTCTCGATATCATGAATCAGTACCCGTGTACGGTGTACGGCATCAGGATTGACAGAAACAGACGTGATACCCTTTCTCACCAGTGATTCAACAATCTCGGGATAGTCAGATGCTGCCTGTCCGCAGATCGAACAGGTGATACCGGCATCGACACAGGTTTCAACTATATGTTCAAGAATTGAAATAACGGCAGGATGACGTTCGTCATAGATGTTTGAGACCTCGGCACTATCACGATCAACTCCAAGAAGCATCATCGTCAGATCATTTGTTCCGATTGAGACTCCGTCGATCCCAAGATCAATAAACTCCTGAAGCATAATTGCTGCAGCCGGTACTTCCACCATCATCCACAGTTTGAAACCTTTGTAGTTCAGCATTCCGTGATCCCTAATTATTTCACGTATACGAACCATCTCCCAAGGTACTCTGACAAACGGAATCATCAAATGTATATTCGTATAACCTTTATCCCAAATTGTTTGCAGCGCGTCAAGTTCCATTGAAAAAACTTCCGGGTCCGCAATATATCTTGATGCACCTCGATATCCGATCATCGGATTTTCTTCATGAGGTTCATACAAAGATCCTCCCTTGAGATGACGATACTCATTGGTTTTGAAGTCTGTTGCCCGGTACACAATCGGCCTCGGACTGAATGCTTTCGCAAACTTCTCAAGACCTGAAGTCAGTTTGTTGACAAACAGCTTCTGCTGTTTTTGCTTGATAAATTCACGCGGATGAGTACCGATTTCGGCAATCATAAACTCAGCGCGTAGAAGACCTACTCCGTCAACATCAAGTTTTGCAGTCTCATTAGCAATTTCCGGTTCTGCAAGATTTGTATACACTTTTGTTATTGTCTTAATTTTCTTTTCATCTTCATGCTTTTTTGCTTCCAATTTGGCCAACTGAGACTTGGTCACGATACTGCCTTTAAATATATCGCCTGTCGTACCGTTGACGGAAACGACCATATCATCTTTTATTTTCTTGGTTGCCCCTTCAGCACCGACAACTGCCGGTATACCGAGTTCGCGGGAAACAATCGCGGCATGTGAAGTTCTTCCGCCTTTTTCAGTGACAATGGCTGCCGCTTTTTTCATAGCCGGTACATAGTCAGGATTCGTCTGAGGAGCGACAAGTATGTCTCCTTTGTTGATCTTTGAAATTTCTTTGGGAGACATGATGATATTCGCATGCCCGACACCGATACCGGGTGAGGCTGGAGCACCGGATAAAAGAACGTCTCTTCCCGCTCCGGAAAGAGCATCGTCCGAGTTGATTTTCGTTTCAACAGTAGTAATCGGCCGCGATTGGACAATAAATACTCGACCTCTTTCAATTGCCCACTCAATATCCTGAGGGAAGAAATAATGTTCTTCAATATCTTTCACAAGCAATGCAACTTCCCGAATTTCATTATCGGTAAGCTTCTGTACGGAACCGTCTTTTTTGTTTAGTTTTATCTCACGATTACCCCGACCTGCTCTTACAAACTTAAGGTTTTGATATGCCTGTTGTTTTTTGACAATGACAAGGGTATTTTTATCCACTTCATAGTGGTCAGGCGTGACTTTTCCCTGCACAATGTATTCTCCAAGACCGAACACTGCTTCGATCACAATTTTCTTTTTGTCATTGGTCACCGGATCGATACTGAATGCAATACCGGATTTGTCTGACTGGACCATCCGCTGAACGACTGCGGCAAGGCCGACTTTGAAATGATCAAACCCCTTGGTTTGTCGATAATAGATTGCTCTTGCTGTAAAAAGAGATGCCCAACACTCTTTGACTTTATGAAGCAGGGACGCGTCTCCTTTTACATTCAGAAATGTCTCCTGCTGACCTGCAAATGATGCATCCGGCAAGTCCTCAGCGGTCGCGGAAGATCGTACAGCTACAGGCGGTTCTTCATATAAACCTTTGATCTTCGCAAGGGTACTGTCTATAACGCTGGATTTTTTTTCAAGATATTCTTTCTCTTTTTGATTGAGTTCTTCATAATGTTCAATAATTTCATTTGCCAATTGTTTCGGCATCTCAGCCTTCATAATCAAATCGCCGATATGATCGGATGCCTGTTCGATCTCTGTCGGGTTGTCATAATTGACAATCGAAAGAATCTGTTTAATCTTATCCGAAAGGTTTGCTCCTTTAATAAACTCAAAGTAAGCATGTGAGGTAACAATAAATCCGTAAGGGATCGGAAGGTCAGCGTTTGTCATCTCGCCGAGGTTGGCACCTTTTCCGCCGACTAAACCGACGTTTTCTTTTCCCACCTCCTCGAACCAGACGATAGATTTTCGTTTTGTCATACCTTAAATATACACAACTATTGTTGACAACATCAAGAGCAAAAGAGAAGAACGGTAAAGCAATGAAAACCTGCTTGACCTTAGGCCTCATTATTGCTACGATGATGGTATCTCATATGAAAAGCTTCTTAAATCCTAAAGGATTCACGCTTATCGAAATGATTATTGTCATTTCGATCATTTCACTGCTATCTACAGTCGGATCAAGCTCATTCACAAATGTCCTGAGAAATACACGTGATACGAAACGTAAAGCCGACCTGAATGAGTTTGTAAAAGCAGTTAAGCTTTATCAGGTCCATCACCATCAGGGACCGGCTGAGTGGGGGTGGTGTCAGTCAAGTATCGGTAATGATCCCGGACCCTGCCCTCCTGCCTCACCGACATATCAATGGGAAAGAAACCAAACGTGGACTGATCTTGTAGACGGTGGTTATCTCGAAGAACTGCCCATCGATCCCGTAAACAGTTTGGAGTATTACTATTATTATGAGCCCAATAATCCTTCTCCGAATACCGGTGGCTGGATCAGAGCACGGCTTGAAAGCACGAACTCATATTATTATGTTTATTGGGACGCTCCGTAACAGTTATTTTCATTTCTCATATGAAACGCATATATATACTTATAATATTATTGATCATTTCACTCATTATTACCGGCATTTATTTCACAAATAAATCAGCCAACGCAAAAAAACAAACTGAAATCATCCGGGAAGGTAACACGTTGCAGGTCCCGGTCGATATGGTCGGTGAAAATGGTGAACCTCCAGGCTCAGAAGGCGGCCCGTAACTCATGACACGGCAATGTGCCTTCAAATCTATCGTAAACCCTTGACAGAGATATCAGTCTTTGATATGATACAAATACATGATTTTCAGTAATCATCCGTAGGGCACTATCGGAAGCACAGCCTGCTCTCCCAACAGCTCCAAAAGATACAAACTGGTTACGTGCAAATTGCCCTTGACATTTAAAACAAGCATAGGTTAAAATTGGCCTTAAGCTTGAATTTCATTCGAGTGTTTTTTTTACCCAAAAAAACAGTGTCAAGACCGGATACGACTGGGCCTGTAGTTCAGTTGGCTAGAACATCGCATTTGCAATGCGAAGGTCACCGGTTCGAGCCCGGTCAGGTCCACAACGTAACAAATTGCTAAGCAATTTGAACGTTGCAGATACGTTTACTTCGAAGAAGTATTACGTATCACCGAAGATTGAGCTATTGTCATTTCGGTGCTGGTCATAGAGCGTTAATAGTAACTATCTATAACAAGCAGCGAAAAAAGAAGACGAACTTTAACAAATCGTTCAGATTTAAGGTCTTTTTTAATCACGTAAAACACTTCGTGTTAACGTGATAAACATGAAAAGACGTAGGCCATCTTTCGTTGAATGAATTCCTTTCATTCAACAC
>CAYMVU010000056.1:0-5963 GCA_964394215.1 uncultured Gammaproteobacteria bacterium | reverse complement strand
GATTTGACCAGTGCCTGTGCTGAAATAAGAGCGCCGGTAGCGGCTTTACAGGCAAACTGGGTATCATATGCAAGATAGTCATTGGAGAGATCTAGCCAATCAGCAAGGGATGTTGAAATGGGTTTGACAGCATACGGAAATGTTTCAGAACCGATGAACACTGCCCCGATATCCTTTTTTAATCGGTCCTGCTTCTCAAGCGCCATTGACGATGCCTCATATGCCATTGTGACCATGTCTTCATCCCGACCTGCAACAGCCTTCTCGGTAACCCTCAAAGACCTTTCAACTTTATCGGTACATTTTCCCCACTGACGTGCAACATCGTCTACCCGAATGCGATATTTGGGAATATAAAATCCGTAATCAACAATTCCTACCATATTATCGTCCTAATTTTTTATGAGCCTTCCCCAGAGTTTTTTCTGTAATCGAGGCTAAAAGTGATAACTCTCCTGCCAGTACTGCAGAAACCAGCACCTCTGCAAGTTCGTTGGTTGTAAAAGCACCTGTCATGCTTCGTGCTTCGCTCTGCGTTTTCAGCTTCGTTCCGCCGCCTACCAAACCGATCATAACATCCGGCATATATACTGAAAAATATAAATCTCCATTTTCACATACTTCTGCAGTTGTTATGCCAAGCGCTCCCTCAACCACATGCGCAATGTCCTGTCCTGTGGCTGCAAAAAATGCAGCTACCATATTGGCAAAATGCGCGTTGAATCCCATGGATCCCGACATCATTGAACCGGCCCAGCATTTTGTTACGACTGTTTTAGCAAGTGCACGTGGGGTAACCTTCAAATGTTCTATTACGATTTTTTCCGGGATAACAATTTCAGCCTGACAAATACGACCTCTACCTTGAATAAAGTTGAGCCACGCCGGTTTTTTATCAATGTCATAATTTCCTGCTACAGCAATACATTTGACACCATATTGATCTTCAATATGAGAGATAATTTTATCCGTTGCGATTGTTACCATATTCATACCCATGGCCTGATCGGTATCATACACAAAGCGCACATATACATACTTGCCGTTTACAGCTGTTTCAATATCAATAAGCTCAAGATGCGATGATGTTTTGGCAGCTTCTGCTGCAAGAACCTCAAAGTCGGTTTGTATTGCTTTGACGAATATCTGACCGGTACGGAGGTCTTTTGTCTCAAAAACCGGTCCACGAGTTGTCCCGACCTGATCAACAAATGGTATCGCTCCGCCCGCCTGAGATATCACTTTACAACCGCGACTGACCGATGCAACCAGGGCTCCCTCTGTCGTCGCAAGAGGAATAAGTGCTTCAAATGTTTTTTCTGCCCCATGAATCTTAATGGGTCCTGCTACTCCAAGAGGCAGCGAGATTGCTCCCACAAGATTCTCACAATGAATATCTGACACATCATCCACCAACACATCTGCTACGGTGTTGAGAGATAGTTGCATTTCGGACTCGATAAGTTTACGTCGCTCTGGAACGGTTTTTGCTCCTCGTAAGTTCATGTACTTGTAGTCGAGTTCTTTCTGAAAATCATTCACTTACAAAATACTTACAAAAACGGAATTCGGAAAAACTTAAGCGAATACAGAAGCATAGAATACGGAATAACTGCTATAAGATATAGCAGCATGCTATATACAATACGGAAAAACCGCAAACCGGTCGCAAACCGGATAGCAAGATATGTCACAATGATTTTCCATAAAAGCATCCCTATAGAAAAACTAAGGTAGACTATACTAAATCCCTTTCCGAGAAATGAAGGAGTTCTGGGAGGAGGTATCAATGCAAACAGAACCGAATTGGTTATAAACCATATCAGCGTCGGAATCAAAGCATAGCTGAACAGTAACAAAAACGGAGCAATTTTTACGCGATGCTGCTTCGTGGATAAAATTGTAAAGAGTGAAAAGTAAGTTACAGTAATCAGATAATGAAATATCGTCATAAACAAAAGTACCCACGGAGCATGCGGATAGGTTCTTAGATTATTGGCAAAGTAGAAATAAATGCCAATGCATATAAAGATATATACCACCTGAAGCATATCGTTGTCTTCAGATATTTCCCGCATCGCTTTATACGGTGACACAATAAGATACAAAACCCTACGAAAGAAAAAAAGAAATGAAGAGATAATTCCCGCTGCCAGATGCTTAAAATCCATGTTGAAGAAGCGTCACAAGCCGAATAAGTAACTGTCCTACTGTCAAATACATAAGAGCTGCAAGAAGAATAGAAAGAGGAATAATATAGAGAAAAGGAATTCTCTTCAAAGGAGCTGTTAAAAATTTATACCAAGAAGTCAGCATCTCATTATGTAAATCGTTCGGAGGCAATGAGTATATCTGTTGAAATTTCTGGAATAACTTGTCGGGGATTTCCGATTTATGATTCATGTATTACGCCAAACTGCTATAGATTTCGATAAAAGCCTTGCGTGCTCTGAAAAGCAGGCTTTCTGTCGATTTAAAAGATCTTACCAATACTTCTGAGATCTCTTTGACGGATTTGTTATCTATATACTTTAGTCGTAAAACCAACTGATAATCATGCGGAAGTTCATTAAAAGTTTGCTCCAGTTTCTGTGTCAGTTCATGTCGTTCAAGATCTTCATCCATGACAACAGTTGCGAGCCCATCAACAATAAATGAGGGCAGATGAGAGAAAAATATTCGTTTTACTTTCTTTTTTCTTATGTAGTCAATTACTTTATTTCTTGCAATTGTAAATAAAAACGTCTTTATTGAACACTGGTATCGAAAGTCACGGATACTTTCAAGGAATTGGATGAGAATATCCTGAGCCAGCTCTTCCGCTAAATGAGGATCCGACAGCCGATTTGTGACAAAACTGCACAGCTCCGCATGGTATGTTTTATACAGCGTATGAAGGGCTTGAGAATCTTTTTGCAGCAATTTTTCTATCAGAATACGCTCATTCTTTTCCATAGGTAACCATTATACATGTTAATCAAGTGGTACGCTGAAGATCTTCCCCCCGGAAACAACATGAACGGTTCCTTCAAATATATATATACCGCTTGCTTTGGCAAACACACTGGATTGGAGAGTCCGTTGATACTCGCCTTCTTTTGTGATCGCATACACCGAAGCCTGGGCGGTATCCAAAACGTAAACTTGCTCATCATCAGCTGACGTATAGATGCCGTCAAACTGAGGATCCTCATTCGGAAATGTCGGAGAGAAGCTCTCCGGAGAACCCGACAGATATTTTTGTAAATCCGTTTTTGTAGATACATAGACAGCTGAGTCAATTGACATGCCTGTTGCATCCTTTAGATCTGCTGTTTCCGAAGCAAGATATGAATTTTTATCAGAGTACCCGCCTTCCGTTACCAGATATTTATAGATATCACTGTTTTCACTATCCAATAGATAAATATTACCATTGTAGATTTCAATATCGGTGATCTTTCCCCATTCTCCGTCAGCTGGAATCAGAGAGTTTACTTTACTTTGTGACGTGAACTTCATGACACCCTTAGACGGATTGAAGAAAAATACTTCGTCATTGTATAAAGTAACCGCCGTTGCATCGGAAAGATCGCCGTTAACATATTCTTCAAGAGATTTCTTTTGAAGATCCAGAACATACACCTTCTTCGCAGCAGTATCAAGAATCGCCAGCACATCTTCTTCTTTCCCGACTGCATCAGCTGTCGCGTCTTTTGCATCCAATGCCAAATCATAAAATTCATCAAACGGTTTTTCTTCACGCTTTAAGATAGAAGCTTCCGTATCATCAATCATCGTTTTTATTTGGGACAACTGTTGTGCACGACTATCACCCGCTTCCTGCTTGAGTTGCTCATACTGAGTTTTTGCATCAGATAACAGTACCAATGACCTGTCCAAATTCAGGAAAGCTTCATCTTTTGCCTTATCAAGTTTCTCCTGAATCTCAACTTTAGTCGTTTCAATTTTCTTATCAAGTTCAGCGGCTTGTCTTCTCTGCACACCGAAGAAAACACTCCATGCCAGAAGTGCAAACAAAACAATTACCGTTACGATAATAAAACCTTTACTTCGAATAATATGCATAAGCTTATTCTCCGCCGGTTCTTTTCTATAATCTGCCATATCCACCATGGGCATACCTGGTTGTAGATTTTGGGGCGGTTGGGGCTGTATGATCTCTACCGTGCCGGGATCGGGTGAGGACAACGGATCATTTATTTTCGGACCGACTTCATCCAGTATTGACGGAGCTGCAACAGCTTCTCTTTTTGTAAATTCGACAAAAAGGGATACAAAACCTGTTTCCTCTTCGCCATACTCCTCACTGTTAATTTTTTCGATGATATTCTGAGGAGGAGACATATCAACAAAGGCCTGAATGTCTTCTGAAGCACCGATTACGTCCTGAATTTTGGTAGTTGTAAAAACGGCTAAATCAAACTCTTTAAGATAACCCGAACCCGATGTATCTCCGGAAATAAGAAGATCGAAACGCTGCCCGCGACGGAAAAAAATCTGACCTTCACCGATTGTTTTTACATATAAAATCCCCTCAATCTCCGTACCGATAGCCAGTGCTACATGTGCCGGAAAATTGAGTGAGAGGATCAGTTTACTGACGGTAGTCTCAAAACTTGAAAGATCCGTGACATCTGAAGAGAGAAGTCCTTCTTTGAATCGTTCGAGAAGCTGCTTCCCCTCATCCTGTGTCAAACCGTCTTCTATAGAAAGAATGCCAAAGTAATGGCCTGCCACAAAATAGCTGGTGAAACCCTCTGCAAATTGTTTGCCGACATATCCCTCAGGTCTTGCTTGTAACATAAGCTCAGATAATAAACAACGATGCTGCGATCAGTATCAACCCAAACACAATCTGCAACACAGAAACCGTCATGAGAAACCAGGATGACTTTGTATGAAATGTTTCATTCATCATCTGTGTTTGTCTTGTTATGACTATAGCATACACCAAATACGAGACGGAAAACAATACTGCAAATGCTTTGAAAAACAAATAGAAAAATCCTTCACCGGTCGGATGGGTTAGTAATTCCAATATCGCTTCCATGTGAATTATTGTGTCCCCCCGATGCTTTTGGGCATGAGTGAATTGATAATTTTGACGACTTCAGACGGTTCGGGAATATCATCAAACTCAATATTCTGCTGAAATCCTTCTGTTTTGACAAGGACATCACCGAAATGAAATAACGAGCCAAAGAATCCGCCAATCTTGGTGGTAATATCACTCACCTGTATTATTGTTGTTGCAGAAAACTCTTTGTATAAAATATTGAAAAAATCCAGATCAATAACGCGCTCTGTTGTAACCATTCCTACCGTAAAATACCACAGCAGAAAATTTACCCACACATAACTAAATATAAAAAAAGCTGCAAAGAGATTAAAAACAAAAATATGTCTTGCATCAATTGCCTGCGGCAAAAGGAAGTTTGCCACCACTGCCAATAATACAAACACAACCGCATTGAATATCCAGGGGAGCTGTGTCAAGATATGTTTCCTGACTACCAGAACAACCTCTTCATTCTCATGCTGTGTTGTAAAATGAACCTCCGGACGGACAAGGAAGGTCCGTGTCATATTGTTTGAAGGGCTTGGTAATGATGGCATCAAGCTCCATTATAGCAAAGATACCCTTATCTTTGCTTGGCGTGTAAATAACGCTTGCATATGAAATTACCTTGAGATATAATAATGGCTCTGGTTACTTGAGCGACCTGGAACCAACTCTTCCCATCCCGAACAGAGTCTTGAAACGGGTTAGCGCCGATGATACTCGCTACAAATCGTAGGACGGGGAAAGTAGGTCGTAGCCAGTTTTTTTTTGGCTTAATCTATCTCGAATCGCTCCGGGTTATTTATGTCCTGCATTTGAATTTCTTCAAACTTGACGGCAACAGGAATCGTAAATACATTTGTATCAATCTCTCCTTCACGACATGATTTTTTTAGAT
>CAYMVU010000055.1:0-5975 GCA_964394215.1 uncultured Gammaproteobacteria bacterium | reverse complement strand
AGACAATTCTTTCAGGGATCGGTAACATTTATGCCAATGATGCACTTTGGTTGGCAGGAATTCACCCAAAACGGCCTGCAAATTCTTTATCTGAAACGGAATGCAGAAAACTTGTTAAGGGAATTAAAAAAGCAATCGCGGAAGGTCTGAAATACAAAGGATCATCAGCAAAAGACGAACTCTACGTACTGCCTGATAGTTCACCCGGCTACTATCAGAACCATTTCAAAACCTATCACCAGCACGGACAAACCTGTATCCGTTGCGGTACAGTGATAAAGCGGACAAAACTTGGAGGGAGAGGAACATTTTACTGCCCCGGTTGTCAGATCTAATACCTCAGGCAGAATATTCCCTGCCGATGTTCTGTAAATGTTTACAAATATCACCATCCCCGAATTTCAACGGATCTAAGTTTTCTTCGTAGCAGATAATGAGCCCCTCGATAATTCGTCTTGCACAAACTGCTTCATTATTCCATAAATGCTTAATGACGACTTCACGATCACTGAATCCGTATGACCGTATGCATAGTGAACCGAACAGAAGTGCTCTGTCACATCTGACATATTGGATATTCTGGATAGGAATACTCCGTATGGTATCTGCGAATAGAAATGTTTGTTCAATAACAATCACGCGGTGAACATCAATAATCAGTTTTGTCGGAAAAAATTTGAAGGGAAAAACCGTTTCGATTTCGAGAAGAACTTGACTCGACCTTTTCCTGATATCCTCAAATGATAGATGTGAACTACTGCCTCGGGACTCATGAAGAAAACGTGCCCGCGGATCACGCGGATCAACAAACCGTCCCCCGGTATCTCGTACCGGAGCAGGCTTATTTGATATAAAGACTTTGTGTAGCATGATAAAGTGGCTCCCTCGCAACAGCTTCTGCCAAAACTGCTTAACTTCCAATATAATAACCTTCCTACATGAGGGTTGCGTAATAGATCATCAAGCAGACGGTAAGAAATTTATTCGTATCGTATGGCTTCAATCGGAGATAAGTCTGCTGCTTTTTTTGCGGGAAAAACACCAAAAATGATACCGATTGCAGACGATACTCCCAAGCCCAAAAGAACCGACGATGTGTCAATATAAGCCGGAAAATAAGGTTGGATGAGCAGCACGATAAGATACGAAAGAAGAAGTCCGCTAATTCCTCCGAATAAGGACAGTATGACTGATTCAACAAGAAACTGAACAAGAATATCATTCTTCCTCGCCCCGAGAGCCCGCCGAATGCCGATCTCCTTAATGCGTTCCGTAACGGTGACATACATGATATTCATAATGCCGATCCCACCCACAACAAGAGATATCGCTGCGATCCCTACTAATGCCATGTTCAACATCGCAAATATTGATGTGATTGCTCCGATAAGATCGCTTGGTTCAAGTACAGAGAAGTCATCTTCTTCATATTCTTTAAGCATCGTTTTTTCTATTTCAAGTTTTGCTTTTTCAACCAAATCTTCGGATTTAGCCTGCAGATAGAATGCGATAAACTTTTTATCACTGTTGAAAATATATGCGGTTTTATAGGGCATATACAAAGCATTATTAAAGTCTCTACCTGCAGGGCCTCCACCCTTACTTTCCAGAACGCCGATCACAGTAAATGACTGATTTTCAACTTTGATATCACGTCCGAGAGCCTTTCTTCCTGATCCGTACACTTCTTCCGCAACTTTGCTGCCGATGACAACTACCTTTGACCGTTTTTCTACATCGCTGCTTCTGAACGCACGCCCATACTCAGTTTTAAGATTCCACGTTTGAAAAACATCAGCGCTCGTCCCATACAACTCGGCATACATTGACTTGTCTACACCGGTGACTGTGAACGAACGGGTATACATCGGTACAACCGACTTCAGGTATCGTATGCGCGAGAGTGCCTGATAATCCTGTTCATCAAACTGAATCGAACCGAATGAAGAACTTCCCGCTGAGAATGACCCCCCTTGGATAACTTTTCCCGGGACAACCGTGATAAGATTACTCCCTAGAGATTCAAACTGCTGCTCAATGTATGCCTTCAGTCCCAGTCCGAGAGCTGTCAATAAAACAACCGCCATAACTCCGATCAGGATACCGAGAGATGTCAAAAACGTCCTTCCTTTATTTCGGGAAAAATCAAAGAGCGCTGTTTTGATAGTAATAATAAGCTGATTCATAGTTATACAAGTTTCCCATCAACAATTCGTATCTGCCTTTTTGTTTTTGCTGCCACATCCGCCTCATGTGTTACGATAAGAACCGTTATACTGTCCTCTTTATTCAGAATTTTCAAAAGTTTCATAATTTCATCACCAGTTTTTGTATCAAGATTTCCTGTCGGTTCATCCGCCAGAATAAGATCCGGAGACATGAGAAGGGAACGAGCTATTGCTACACGCTGCTGTTGCCCTCCTGAGATTTTATTCGGCTTTGATTTTGCCTTATCAGCGATTCCGAACCTTTCAAGAATTTCCATTGCCTTTTTTTCAGGGTCATACTTCAGTTTTTTCCGTGCATAGTATGTCGGAAGCAGCACGTTTTCTAAAACAGTAAGTTTGTTAATCAGATTGAACTGCTGAAAAACGAATCCGACAAATTCATTTCTCAGAGTTGATAACTCGTTATCATTCAAGCGGGAAACGTCAGTTCCGTTTATTTCAATTGTTCCCGAAGTCGGCTGATCAAGTAACCCGATAATATGCATCAAGGTTGACTTACCAGATCCTGAAGGCCCAAGCAGGGCAGTAAATTCTCCCTTCTCAATTTCGAGCGAGATGTCTTCAAGCGCGGTAAATATGACATCACGATCAATTTTATACTGTTTGCCGATATGCTGAAGTTTAATCATAATTAAACGTTAGAAGGTAGGCAGTAGGCTGTAGTAACATACTCTAAACTGCTTCCTACAATCTACTGCCTACCGCCTAGTTACTCAATTTCATAAATCACATCACCTTCGTTAAGACCATCCAATACCTGTATCTGTCCGTCATATTCCGAACCGACTGTTATCTCCGTCTTTACCTTTTTCCCGTTAACCTGTTTATAAACGTAGGTTTTACCGTCTTCCGCTTCTTCAACATCAGAGAACGGTACTGACACGGCATGCTGAATTTCTTCAAGAATAAACTCGACATCTCCGGTCATACCTAATCGATACTGATTGCTTGTATCTGGAGCAAACTCCATTTTTGCCTCATAGACAGTTCCGGATTCGTTGGTTTTGGGAGTAAAAGCGATACTGGTCACCACTCCTTCAATTTCTTCATCAGGATAAGCGTCAAGAGTAATCGTTCCTCTCATTCCCTCATGCAGTTTTACTACTTCTGTTTGATCTGCCGAAATAGAAAAATAGAGTGACTCCGGGTTGATGACCTGATAGATGTCAGTGACAGATACATTTGCTCCGGCATTCGGCGCGTCAACTCTTGTCACAATACCCGCAATCGGCGTGTATAAAAAAGCATATTCTTTGACTATCGTTTGGATCTCAACATCAAGAACCGAGTTATTCAAATCAAACTGGGCATTTTCCAGTGTTCTTTCTGCTCGTTCCTTAATCTCACGGCTGATATCGGTAACACCTGCCTCGTTGTCATCCTGTGACTGCTCAAAATCACGGCGCTCTTTCGAATATGAGTTCAGATATTTCTCAATATTTTTTTGAAGCTGACGCTGGTCAAGAGAAGCAATTCCGTCATATTTTTCAACGACATCTCCTTCCTTTACTCCGACCCACGACAGTCTCCCCCCGGACTGAAAATGAAGATCAGCCTTTTCCTCCGCGTCAATAAACCCCGATAGATTTAATATATCCTGGAGTGTATCCTGTGTCACAGTGTAGGTTTCCTCCTGAGCTTGAGAAGATATGTTTTTCTGCTGAAAATAATATGCTCCGCCGAATATGAGAATAATAATTACATATAACCATTTATTTTTGAGGAATGCCGGAATGCGGTCTTTCAGTGATTTTTTAACTTGTTTGCCTTCCATATCTCATTCTAGCATTTAAATGAACGGCCGCCAATCAGCAACGGGTATGACGTTGTAAAGAAGGAAGTTCCAAGCATAAAGGTATATCGCAGGAAGAAGGATGATGAGCGCCAGAAGGAATTTCTTTGATGTGAGTGTTTTTTCGAATGCAATTGCGGCAAAAGGCCAAAGCGGCAAAAGATATCGGGATAAATCTCTGTGCTGGACAAATGTGCCGAACACAAAAAACAATAACGGAAAGTAAAACAGACTTCGATATTTTGTATCTTTCAGAGAAATTATTGCAAACAGATACAGGACAAAATACAGCATAATCTCTTCAAGCCAGGGAGTATCAACCCATTTGGCCTGAGAGTTGAAAACGGAAAACGGATACGGCATCGGAACTACGCCGCCAGTGTGAAAGTACGCAAAAAAGTCATTGTACTGAAGCTGATAGAGTCCGAACACAACAAGAAGACCGACCGGTATCAAACCGATCCACAACCATTGAAGTGAGAACTTCTTTTCCCGAATAATCCGTTCAAGAAAAACCAATCCGTATGCCCCAAACAGTAAAATACCCGGCGTCTTCGTCATCGTCGCCAATGCTCCTAAAATCCCTGCCGCAAAATACTGTTTTTTTTCGAAAAAGAAAATTGATGCAATGATGAGAAACATGAACAGTGTCTCGGGTGCTCCTACTGAGCGTATGATGAGAAATCTCGGCAGAAAAAGCAATACAGAAGAAAGCAGCAGCGGATATTTGGTCAGATTAAAATGCCTGATGAAATAATAAAACATCAATGCAAGAGCAAATGTGAACAATATAGTGACACCGAGCATTGCATTGAGATAACCGAGAACAGGCGCAAACAATGCAATGAAGAAGGGATACAGCGGAAGGTGCGCAGCATAGTACTCAAGCGGTAAAGTAAACTCAAGCCGCATAGCTTCTATCGCTTTCGGATTGTACCAGGAGACTGCAGGAACGATATAATACAGTCCGTCATAATTCTGATAGACATACTGCATGGACGCCTCTTGTGTAAATCCCAGATATTTCATGGTATTGGTGGCAAACGGCAGATAAAGCAGTAAAGTAGATACAATGATAACTGCTATAATGGATACTAATTGAGTGTGTGGAAGAGTTTTTTTATCCATACATTATTCTACCATTTTTGACATGTATAAAAGACTAATCTATTTTACGATTCTGACACTGATCGGTATCGGAGCCTTTATGCGGCTTTATGACCTGTCAGGGTTCATCACTTTTCTGGGAGATCAGGGCAGAGATGCGCTTATCGTGAAACGGATTGTCACATTTGAACATTTTCCGTCTATCGGTGCACCGAGTTCGGTCGGGATGGTATATCTTGGCCCGTTTTACTATTATCTGATCGCTCCCTTTATACTACTCACCAATTTCGATCCGGTCGGTCTTGCATTCGGTGTCGCATTCATGTCTATAGCCGGTATGATCATGAGCTATCTGATCGTGAAAAGGCTTGCGGATGAGGGGACGGCAAATGTGTTCCTTTTCTTTTCCGTATTTTCCTATGCGCTAGTTTATCTGTCCCGTTTTTCATGGAATCCGAATCTGCTGCCGATATTTACGTTTTTGACATTGTTTTTCTTTTATCAATGGCTTACGACAAAAAAACGTGTCATGAGCATCCTGTTCGGGGCGTTTCTTTCTTTTTCAATCCAGCTTCATTATCTTGCACTGTTTCTTTTTTTCCCGCTGTTTTTCGTTTATATATTTCATTTTTTTCAGGAGAAAAAGAATGAAAAGCTGCTTACAGGTTTAATACCGGCGATACTTTCCTTTACTTTTTTCTCATCACCCCTTATCCTTTTTGACCTGAGACACAGTTTTTTGAATGCACGAAATTTCATTGCATTGTTTACCGAAGGGAAAGTTGAGTCATCGACACCATATGTAAATCGTTTATTGCAAACTGTCCAGCAGTTTTTTTCACATAGTC
>CAYMVU010000054.1:0-6096 GCA_964394215.1 uncultured Gammaproteobacteria bacterium | reverse complement strand
TAGGTTGCCATACACATTCTTTCTCACCAATTCCTTACAATTGTTTTATATTATTAGGTAGTTAGCTCATGGATTTGTAGTTAAGAATATGACGACCGAAAAACTTGCTCAACCTCTTAAAAATCTTCTTGCAGACTCCTATATATTAATGCTAAAGACTCAGAACTATCACTGGAATGTTACGGGAATTCATTTCCATGCACTTCATGAAATGTTTCAAACTCAGTACGAAGATCTGTTTGCAGCAGTTGATGAAATTGCCGAGAGACTTCGGGCTATTGGAGTTAAATCGCCGGGAACTTTTACGGAATTCCAGGAATTATCAACTATTGATTCTGAAGCGGTCAAAACCGACAGTAAGGGTATGCTGGTTTCTTTGAAAAAAGATCATATTACACTCACTGAAACAGCAAAGAACCTTATTGAAGTTGCTAAGAAAGCAAAAGATGATCCTACAGTGGATCTTGCTATCGGGAGACTCCAGACGCATGAAAAGCATATCTGGATGCTCAGCAGTTCGCTCGAATGAGAAATGCATATCATGAATAATATTAAGAGATTTATGGTATACTATATACCGTTAGATCTTCAGTTTAAAAAAGTTATAACTGCGATCAAAAACTTTTATTCAATAGAATACTTCTTTGTAAGTAGAACAGACGAAAGGTGGTGATATAGTACATGGATCAAAACAATAAAATTTTCGTAGGAAATCTTCCTTGGTCAATCAAAAACGAACAACTTCGTGACCTTTTTGCACAATTTGGCGAAATCGTCGAAGCAATCGTTATCCAAGAAAGACGCACAGGTCGCTCAAAAGGCTTTGGTTTTGTAACATTTACAACACCGGAAGCAGCTGATGCAGCCGCACAGGAAATGCATGGTAAAGAAGTCGAAGGTAGAAATATCGTCGTCAACAAAGCACGACCTCGTGAAGAAAGACCACAGCGTGACTTCAACAACGAATAACAACAAAACTAAACCCTTCCGTATTCGCCAACCGGCGAAAAAGGAGGGTTTTTTTATGGGGAAAATCCGTAGTATAATGAGCTATGCACGTCATCATTCTCCACGGAATACACTCTCATGCAGGTGATCATTGGGAGCGTTGGCTTGCTCATAAACTTGAGGAGCGCAAACATATTGTACATATGCCCGAACTTCCCAATCCGGCACACCCTGACCGTTTTGAATGGCTCGGATATATCAAGGATCTTCTTGATAAAGTGCCTGCAACCAATTTGCTTATGATTGGTCATTCTCTCGGAGTTGTTACTGCACTCGATTTTATTGAACAATCAGATAAAACAGTACACGGATTGATTTCTGTATCAGGTTTTGCGGAGGATTACGGAGCAGATCTCAATGGATACTTTATGAGGCAGAAAGAACTTGACTTCAAGGCAGTCAATGATCATTTGGCAAAAGCTTATGTGCTGTACGGTGATGATGATCCGTATGTGCCGCAGGAGACATTGGAACATCTTGCAGCATTTCTCAATGTTACACCCGAGATTATTATTAAAGGAGGACACCTGAACACAGAAGCAGGGTATACTGAGTTCCCGCGGATTGTAGATCTGGTAAAAAAATTTGAAAAGAAAAAATCATGAACATGTCTAAAAAAACAAAAATAACCATAGGAATATTGATACTCCTTGTGATCATTGCATCGATCGCATACAACATGTATAGCGCTGACCGGCCAAAAGTAACTCCTGATGTTTCAGCCGGAAGATCGATCCAGGTTACTGATTCCAAAATCACCCTTGATACCGGTGTCTGTAAACCGGACCTCAGACGGGTAGATACCTTGAGAAGCGGCTCAACCATCTTCGAAGTCGGCGGGAAGGAATTTGATGTCTGCATAGTAAATTACGGTCCTGCTCTCCATGATCGTAATCTCAACCAGAAACTGCCGACCCGATGTCTGGTACCGATAGAGCGCGAGCAAGTAGATCTACCGATTCTGAATAAAGGAATTATCTTTACTGAATTGGAAGAGTTTTGTAAATAAATTTAAGTACCGGATCCTGATTTCAGGTCTGTGTAAAAAACCGCTTCCAGGTAGATATCGGATTTTACTTAAACTCCCTTATGTTATTGGCATTGATGTAGAAGTTGTTTCCTTCTCCTGAAACGAGTTTGTATGCCACTTTACGGACGATCGTTTCGATGAGTCTTTCAAGACTTCGTATTCCCGGTTCATATCCCAGCGGTCTGACAATCTCAGGCCAGAGAGCATCATCAACGGTTAGCTGATTCGGATCAACGCCGGCTGCCTTCATATATTTCGGCAGAATGTATCTCTTACCGATCTCAATTTTTTCGTCATCACTGTATGAAGGCATCTGGATAAGTTCAAGACGGTCAAGTACAGGCGGAGCAATATTATTTGTATTATTTGCCGTCGCAACAAATAGTACATTTGATAAATCAAAAGGGAAATCAAGGAAGTAATCAACAAAATGCTGATTCTGATTCGGATCAAGGAGTTCAAGAAGAACGCCCATCACCTCAGCACGGGCGTCAGGGGTGATACGATCAAGCTCATCAAGAAGAATAACAGGATTTCTTACCTGAACTTCTCGAAGAGACTCAATAATTTTTCCGGGTTCGGATTCTGCTGACGTTTTTGATTGGCCTCTCAGATCGCGGGCTGATGCCAATCCTCCGAAAGGAATACGAACCAATCGTCTGCCGAGTGATTCAGCAATAGAAATTGCGAAAGTTGTTTTTCCGGTACCGGCAAGACCTACAAAAAAGAGAGGTCGTGTGTGGATGGTGCTTGCATTCAGTTTTTCTTTTTGAAGTTTATATATTGAAAGATACTCAAGAATGCGAAGCTTTACTTTTTCCAGCCCGAAATGATTTTTATCCAAACTTGCTTTTGCCTTTGCAATGTCGACCACGTCTTTTGTTTCAGCGTACCACGGCAATGAGGTAATCCAGTCAATATATTTTTCAATAATATCCAAGTGGGCGAGATTGCCCCCGAATTTAAGTGAAAGATTGATTCGTTCGATCTGTTCAAGAGCTTTTTGTTGCAAATTAGCAGGGAGTTGCACGGATTGCAATTTTGTTTTTAGCTTTGTTATTTCCGATAAAGCCGCTTGGTTATCCATAAAATTAGCAGACAACTAATCCACTTGACAAATTCTCACCACTTCGTTATAAATATATACGTCTTGAGTGAACAAGTAATTACTATTTATAAGTTAACTATAACAGATTTATGGCAGCTAAAACAAATATCAAACCGATGTTTGATTATGTCTTGATCAAGCCTCTGGAGCGTGAAGAGGTGACAGCATCAGGTATCGTACTCCCGGATACCGTCAAAGAAAAACCTCAAATGGGAGAAATTATGGCAGTCGGCCCCGGCACGATGAACGATGACGGGAAAACTCTTCCAATGCATGTGAAGGTCGGACAGAAAGTCATCTACAAAAAATGGGGCGGTGATGAAGTCAAAGTCGGAACAGAAGAATGGCTTTTGACTGAACAGAAAAATATTATGGCAGTTGTTGCCTGATATAGACATTATTAATTAGCAATTAAAACAAACTTATGGCAAAACAAGTAATATTCGGAGACGATGCTCGACAGAAGCTTGTCGGCGGAGTCAATAAACTCGCAAAAGCAGTTGTGACAACCCTTGGTCCTCGAGGACGCAATGTCGCACTTGAGCGAAAATGGGGCGGTCCGATGGTCGTACATGACGGTGTCACTGTTGCAAAAGATATCGAATTAGAAGATCCGTTTGAGAATATGGGAGCGCAGATGGTCAAGGAAGCCGCTTCCAAAACCAATGATGTCGCAGGAGACGGTACCACATCATCTACCCTTCTTGCTCAGGCAATGGTTAATCACGGCATGAAAAATGTCACAGCAGGTGCGAATCCTATGATTCTCAAAAGAGGCATGGATCGTGCGGTTGAAGCTGTGATCAATGAAATCGCCAAGATTAAAAAAGAAATCCCTGTGAATGATGTTGCTCAGATTGCACAGGTCGCAACCATCTCAGCAGCCAATGAAGAGATCGGAAAAATGATTGCGGAAGCAATCAAAAAGGTAGGTAAAGACGGAGTGGTCACTGTTGAAGAAGGAAAAGGCCTTCAGATGGAAAGTGAGCATAAAGAAGGTATGGAGTTTGACCGCGGATACGCATCTGCGTATTTTGTCACGAATCCTGACCGTATGGAGGCTGAGATCGAAGACCCATACATTTTGATTACGGATAAAAAAATCTCTACAGTTCAGGATATGCTTCCGTTCCTTGAGAAAGTTGTCAAAGTCTCAAAGAATATTGTCATCATCGCTGATGACGTCGAAGGTGAAGCTCTTCCGACACTTGTTGTCAATAATCTGAAGGGCACATTCAAAGCACTTGTTGTCAAAGCACCGGGTTTCGGTGATCGACGTAAGGCGATGCTTGAGGATATTGCAATTCTGACCGGAGGAACCGTGATTTCGGAAGACCTCGGTAAGAAACTGGAAAACGTTGATATTGAAGATTTGGGCCGTGCTGACAAAGTCTGGTCTGATAAAGAAAACACCAGAATAGTCGGTGGAAAGGGCAGAAAAGATGCTTTGAAAGCACGTATTGCTCAAATCAGAAAAGAAATTGATTCTACAACCTCAGATTTCGATCGTGAAAAGCTGCAGGAGCGTCTTGCCAAACTCGCGGGCGGTGTCGTCGTTATAAAGGTCGGTGCAGCAACTGAAGTTGAGATGAAAGAAAAGAAAGAGCGTGTCAATGATGCAGTGGCCGCGACAAAAGCAGCCTTAGAAGAGGGAATTGTCGCAGGAGGCGCAACCACGTATCTTCAGGCACGAAAAGCCATTGATGCTCTTCGTGATAAGATGGAGTCTGAAGAAGAAAAGACCGGTGCTGATATCATCTACAAAGCTCTCGGGGAACCGATCCGTATGCTTGCACAAAACAGCGGTATGGAACCGGGACGAGTCATGCATCAGATTGAGCAGAAAGATGATCCGTCCTACGGATTTGATGCAGTCTCACGAGATTTTGGCTCAATGTTCAAAAAAGGAATCATTGATCCTGCCAAAGTCGTACGAACTGCGATCCAGAATGCGGCGTCGGTTGCAGCTGCTATCCTCACAACGGAGGCACTTGTTGCGGATATTCCTGAAAAGAAGGAAGAACCAGCAGGCGGAGCCGGAGGCATGGGCGGCATGGGCGGCGGAATGCCGGGCATGTTCTAAAGCAATAAACCAATTAAAAAAACCCGCTCGAGAGGGCGGGTTTTTTTTATGAGGAAGTATAGACAACACTGCAGTTTTCCGGAATCATAATACCGTACTCATCATATGAGACACTGTCTTTTGTTGACAGATACTCTGATATGTGAGAGTGCATATCTGCAAAAGCGTCATAGCAAACCATTTCGTTGTTTCCGCTCCGGTTTACAATCACAAGCACTTCATCGGAATCAGGATCGTCAGGATCAGACTCCCGCACATACGCCAAAACATTCGGATTTCCCGTATTGATAAATCGGATGTTTGCTGTATGAAGGGCATGAGACTGTTCCCGAAGTGCTGAAAGTCTCTGTACGTGTCCGAGTAATTCAGACTCCTGGGGGACAGGTTGATCTTTTGTGAGATCCCACTTGAAAGGCTTCCGATTCATAGGGTCCGTGACAATCGGACAGTCGCGATTATTCATCCCAAGCTCATCACCTGACCAAAGGCAGGGTGAACCGGGGAGAGTCATAATCATGGTAAGTCCGACCGCCGTCTTATCCCATTTAGCATCAGGATGCCCAAGTAAATCATTTAATCTGATGACATCATGAGTACCGGCATTATTCATCATGGTTTCAACTACCTGTTTGGGATGACGGGATACAAACCATTTGACATAGTCAGCAAACTGATAGGCGTTCACCGGATAGGTCCGGTCACCCGATAAATGCTGGCGCCTCGTGGGAGTATCGCCAATGAGAAAATCGAGCGTTTTCTGCCAGAAACGGTAATTCATGACGCCGTCGAATTTGTCACCGTTTAGCCAGTGGGCCTCATTTTCATTATCCCAAATCTCCCCGACAATCCAAAGTTCAGGGTCAATGG
>CAYMVU010000053.1:0-6309 GCA_964394215.1 uncultured Gammaproteobacteria bacterium | reverse complement strand
GAAAGAAGAAGGTCTTCATGTTCTGCTTTTGGGCGGAAAGTCAAATGTAGCAGACGAGCTATCCAAGTGCTACCAGAAAAAATATCCTCACATATTATTCAAAGGAATAGCCGGAATATCTGATATAACTTCCCCAAAAAAAGAGGAAGAAGAGGCTGTTTTAAGTATAGTGGCTGACTACAAGCCGCAAATCATATTCGCAGCCTTCGGTTCACCGTGGCAGGAGAAGTGGTTTTGGAAGCATAAGGAGAAGCTGAAAGGTATTATCTGTATGGGTGTGGGTGGCGGATTTGACTTTGCTTCAGGCAGGGTCCAGCGTGCTCCCAAGTGGGTGAGGGGTATCGGGATGGAATGGTTTTATAGGCTGCTGTTGCAACCATGGAGAATAAAGAGACAATTAAGACTCATATCGTATATTTCTCTGCTGCTGCGTGCTAAACTAGGTTTTACTGAGAAATAAAATAAAAACATGAAATCAGAAATACTCCATGTATTGTCATATTACGATCTTTTTGAGTATGCTCCGACCTTGCATGAAATCTTCATTTCACTGAGAGTCAAATCCACCATGAAAGATGTGCAATCCGGCTTATCATTACTTTCCAAACAGGGCATTATTGTATCTGAAGGTAATAGATATGCAAGACGGAAGAGCATTATTTTAGCTTTTAAAAGAAAGAAAAAGTATTCTATAAAGCTTAATAATGAGTTTAGAGTGATACAAAGATTCTTTAGCCTAGCTCCAACGGTCAGTTTGATAGGAATATCAGGCTCTTTGAGCATGATGGATGCAGATACAAATGATGATATTGATTTGTTTGTTGTGACAGCGCAGGATACACTATGGCTTAGTCGCTTTTATATACTTCTTGTAACGCGTATTATGTCAATATTCGGGAATTCAACTGCTCAAAAGTTATGTTGGAATATATTTATGGAGGAGAAAAATCTTGCGCTACCTCCCAAAAAACAGAATGAGTACACTGCTCATGAATTAGTACAGTTGAAAGTTATCTATGATAAATCTCACGTTGCTCAAAAACTGCAAAAAGAAAACATGTGGATTACCAAAATTCTTCCGAATGTTCAAATAAATTATAAAAAAATACATGGGAGTTATAGGCAACCAAGACAATATAAATATCTAAAATTTTTCGATAATATTGTCCGTTTTTTCCAACGGAAATGGCTTTATAAAAAAGGGTATAGAGTAATAGAATATCCTTCGCAGGTTTGGTTTATACAAAGTGATTTTGAGCAGAAAATTCCTTTTCCGTTGAAGAAAGTATGATTTATAGCTCTTCTTTGCAAGCTAGCCGCGGAATGCGTCCGCTATAGCTCGCTTCGGCGAGCGAAAGCGGAGGTGGCGGGATTCGAACCCGCGCGAGCACTTTTAGATGCTCGGAGGTTTAGCAAACCTCTGCCATAGGCCTCTAGGCGACACCTCCTGTTTCAGCTTTTAGATATCTGTTATTAGCTTATAGATTCCATTGGCTGAAAGCTAAAGACTTAGGTCTATTTTGGTGCCGGAGAGAGGACTTGAACCTCCAAGATATTGCCATCTCAGGGCTCTTAGCCGTACACTCCGCGCCTCCCATAGTGCCCCGAAGAGGAGTCGAACCTCCACGCCCTTGCGAGCACACGCTTCTGAGGCGTGCCTGTCTGCCAGTTCCAGCATCGGGGCTTGGGCACGTCGGGCACGGTCTGTCAATTCCGCCACTCCGGCTTGTGAATTTGTTTATTATACCATCTCGTTATCTATTCTCATCGAGAACAGGTTGTTATTGTGATTGTAAAGAAACTACATATATTGGATGAAGAAGAAGTAAGATTTAGACTGTTGTATCAATTCATGTTTTATAATCTTCATAAACTCACCGTTATTAATTTTTTTCAAAAGGAGGTGATGCAGCATGGGACTTATTGAGCTTATTCTTGGGATACTTATTTTTTTATTCTTGGTTAATCTAATACTTAGTTTTATACCGGTACCAAGAGGAATAGGTGGGGCTATTGTGATTATTCTTGTGATATTTCTTGTACTGAGAATGATGGGATCTTTGTAACGGTTATTCGTTTGTGATAAGAAAGGAGGTGAGATATATGTCAGAAATGACAAATGAAAGCACAGGTGCCGGAATGGGTATGGGAATGATGATGGGAATAATGCTTGTTGTTTTAATTCTTATACTGCTCTTCATTTTCCGGGGTGGATTTGGTTTCGGGCCTTCGGGAGGTGATACTGGAGGCACCGATGTTCAGATACCTGACAAGGTTGATGTGAATATCAATGGTGCCGGTCAATAGTCAATGAGGGGGCTGGAATGCTACTCCAGATTCCAGCCCCATATTATGGGCTCTATTTTCTACTTTGCTATTAGTTTTGATATGAATTGGTGATGTATATATTATGGAACTTTATACTGATCTGTGATGTATTTATTGTTTTTTAATGTAAGAGTAAAATAAAAGAAGTTACTCTTTACTATAAGATATGAACGAGATATTGAAACCGGATGTTACAAGAAGCAGAGAATTGAAGGGTTCTCAAATATATATCAAAAATAAGCCTCCAGTTCGTCCAATTGATTTATTGGGAGGAATGGAATCATTTGTCGCAGGAAATTTATATAAAGCCGTTCAACAGAAGCATAAGGGTGAAGAGGCA
This sequence comes from uncultured Gammaproteobacteria bacterium, assembly GCA_964394215.1. Lineage (GTDB taxonomy): Bacteria > Patescibacteriota > Microgenomatia > UBA1406 > GWC2-37-13 > UBA1450. The sequence continues at coordinate 3,641 of CAYMVU010000053.1, read as the reverse complement.
GATAAAGTACGCGAAGCATTCTATACAGGTTTGATAGAAAAAAGTCACGTTTTTGACCCAAGCATCCTACGTTGGCAAACCCTTCGCCAAAATCCAGTCGGTGATACGAATGCTCGCCTAACGGGGTTTGAAGGTTATTATGTCGGCTCCGGACTGACACCGGATGAGATTGTTCGGAGTATCACACAACAAGGGACAGAGATACTAAAAGTACTGCCAAGCGGATTAAAACGTGAGGTATTTCGGACATTGCAAGGACAAGGTGCAACCTTTCCTGCGGTGCTATGGTTGTCTACAGAGTTTGGTGCGTTATTGGGGAAATATCGTGCGATGCGATCTCTGAACAATGAAGCAAGGCAGTTTCGAGCGAGCCTTCCTGATCTCTCCGGTAACAAGATTCAATATAACGGTGATACTACAGTAGAGCAATTTGCGGTACCGGTCGTTACAGGTGATCAGATATTCCAAGCTCATATGGGGGATATTCAGGATCCGGGATCACCATATGGGCTCATGCATAAGATAGGCCAACTGGGGCATCCGCTTTATCGAGCTGTGATAGGGAGCATTGATCCTGATGAAGTGCGATATCTACAGTATAAACCTGCTTCTTGGTAATTTGGTAACAATGTCATAAATCTTGACATCATGTGAAGAAAGAGTGTAGAATGAGATTTATATGGATACTTTTAAGCAAAATCTCATCAATCTCGGATTGTCAGAGGAAGAAATTCTTGTATACTTGTCTACTTTGGATAATGGCTCAGCTACCGTTCTTGAACTTGCACGAAACACCGGCATCCCCCGAACAACCGTCTATCTTCTGATTGATTCGCTCACAGATAAAAAACTATTGAAACTGAGTTCGGATACGAAAAAAAAGCAGTATTTGCCGGCATCGCCTGAAGATCTTATCCATCTGGCTCAAGCCAAGAAGGAGCAAATGCAGGAGACACTACATTCATTAAGAGCTGAACTACCGCAGCTACATGCGTTGTACAGACTTTATCACACTCAGCCTAAGATACAGTACTATTCTGGAAAAAGCGAAATCATTAAGCTCTTTGAAGAATCATTAAACTATGACAGAATCTATCTTTATTTGATTTCCAGCGACTTCTCTTCGTATTTTGGCTCATATGCAAACACGTATAGGACAGCATTCAAAAAGGCGATGTGTTATACAAGAGAAATACTTTCAAGGACAGTCGAGAATTTGCAGTACCAAAAAGAAAATAATTCTGTCCGTAATCAAATTGTTTTACTGTCACAAGAAGATGTCGCAAATGTTGACACTTTAATATACGGTGAAAAAACAATAATCATTACATATAAAGACAGTCACCCGCATGCTACCGTCATCTGCGATAAAGATATCCAGTTTCTTGAAGTGTTGAAATTCAATGCCTTCTTACGCAGTTGTGAAATTCCTGATACTCAACGGTAATAGGCAGATTATAAATTCATATGATATGATATCCACATGATTTTTCTTTATTTAATTATTCTAGTTGCGGTTTTCTATCTGCTTGCAAAGATTTGTGATGAATATTTTGTAAAAAGTCTTGATATTTTTGCAAAAAAACTAAAATTATCTGAAGATGTAGCCGGGGCAACTTTTATGGCAATCGGTAGCAGCGCTCCTGAGTTTTTCACAGCGTTAATAGCAATAATGAAAGTCGGATCGGAACAACTAGGGGCGGGAACAATTGTCGGGTCGGCAATCTTTAACATTCTTGTTATTGTCGGTGCATCAGCGGTGGTTGCAACATCATTCTTAAGTTGGAAGCCAGTCATCAGAGATATGCTTTTCTACATCGCGGCAATCATTGTACTGCTTCTGACATTTGGCGACGGTAAAATCACGTTTTTCGAGGCGTTGATCTACTTAGCGGCATATGCCGTTTATATTATTCTCCTTGCTAATTGGCGTAAATGGTCAGGTATTCGGGAGAAAGATGATGTCATGGAAATTGTGTCGGATGAGATGAAGGATGAGGAAAATCATATGAAAAAGAAAAGAGGTTTGTTTGCTGCGCTGGAAAGAATGACAAGCTTTGTCTTGTCCAAGATATTTCCTGACATCAATCAATATCCTCAAAAATATGTCTCGGTGTTTATTATCTCAATTATTAGTATCATCGTGCTTAGTTGGGTGTTAGTAGAGGTAGCGGTGCTTTTGGCCCACGAGCTAGGGATTCCTGAGGTTATTATTGCCCTTACCATACTTGCCGGAGGGACATCGATCCCTGATCTTTTGAGTTCACTCATTGTAGCAAAGCAGGGAAGAGGGGATATGGCTGTCAGTAATGCAGTGGGAAGCAATATTTTTGATATTTTTATCTGTCTTGGCTTACCCTGGATGATATATATTCTCTTCACCGGGAATGCAATGACTGTATCTACCGAGAATCTGATGTCATCAATTTTCCTTCTTTTCTTTACGGTCATTTCTCTCATGTTTCTCCTCATCTGGCAAAAGTTTAAAATCGGGCCGAAAGCAGGATATATACTACTGTTTTTTTACGGAGGGTATCTGTTGTATTCTGTTTATGCTGCATACGTACCGGAGGCTTGGGAAATCGGAGACTTCTTTAGTATGGTAGGAATGCATTTGAATGGAACAATATAATTCAGATTTTGGTATTCACTTTGAAATAGAGTAAAATAGACACATGCGGAACATCTTCACTTTTTTTAGCTTAAGTATATTTCTACTTATAACTCCCATATATGTACCTGCTCAGACGAACGGACAGGTTACAACTTCTGTTGAAAGACAGGTCCAGTATACCGGAGAATATATTCCTTCATACACTTCGACCGTTCAAGTGCAAAAAGACGGGAAAATTGAAGTTACTGAGGAGATCGTTTATGATTTCGGGACGGATCAAAGACATGGCATTTTTCGAAGAATCCCGACAGATAAAACAAACACGGAAGGGAAAACGTATCGTATGGATATTGACGGTATCTCAGTGACTGATGACTCAGGAGAATCTTATCCGTATGAGACTTCCCGTGAAGGAGACGAACTTGTTTTGAAAATCGGAGACCCTGACAGTACCATCACGGGCAAGCATACGTATGTTATTCGATATACGGTCTCTGGTGCTCTTACATACTATACAGAGTCAGATGAGCTTTACTGGAATGCAGTCGGTAGTGATTCTGCTGTTCCTATTGCTCAAGCTACAGCGGTTGTGAAACTGCCTGAAGAGATTACAGAAGATCAAATCCAATATATCTGTTTTGTCGGAGCCGCAGATACTTCAGCTGCCGATAGATGTACGGTCGCGGTCTCAGGTTATCAGCTCATGTACTCTGCTGAAAATTTGATGCCGAATGAAGGATTAACTGTGGTTGCAAGATTTCCGATGGGAGTGGTAGCACTCCTTGAACCGGAAGAGGTGATCAGCTTCTGGGACACGTTTCTCGGAAAACTAACGTTATTCGGTATCATTTCAGCTGCCGTTTTATGGTATATAGTATATCCTCTCTGGCTTCCGATACGGTGGTGGATGCATGGTCGTGATCCTCAGCATAAGGGTATCGGTGAGGTAGAAGCATGGTTTGATGCTCCGAAATTACCCAACGGACGTGAGCTTACCCCTGCTGAAGCAGGGGCAATTATTGATGAA
>CAYMVU010000052.1:0-6329 GCA_964394215.1 uncultured Gammaproteobacteria bacterium | reverse complement strand
ATTGTCTGATCAAGAAGTACGGTTTTTATGGGTCGTCTGGTCTCTGCCAAACTTTTTGCGACATACTGCTCAGTAAACTGTTCTGACAGGACATCAACGCCTGTCGGGTGTTCGGGTGTACCTGAAAGCTTCGCCCAACCAAACTTTCGAAGATCATTGAAGTACAATGCAGAATCATCTGTGAAATAAAATATCATCCTTGTCGTTTTGGCAGGCATTTCATGTGAGTTTGCAAGAGGGATTTTATTGGGAAACTTTGCTTGATTTTTATCCGGTGAGTATAGTATCTGTCCCGATAATTTCAGATGAAACGAAAGATACTGTTTTTGTCCTTCTTTTTCTAAATTCAACGTAAGTACTTTTCCTTTCCGGTTCGTATCGGTGATAACTGCTTTTTCCAGTTCTTTAGGATTGCCGTAAAACATTTTAGGAACCAGAATTTCGCAGTCAGTTATTACTTTCCCGACAAGATATTGTTGGAGGAACAGCCGGATTGTTTCAACTTCGGGTAGCTCGGGCATGATATAGTTATGAGATTTTCTTTACAAACGCAAGTATTTGCTTCTTAAAATTCGCAAAAGAGTATTGTTCAGCAGATTTTCGTGCCTGTGTTTTCATCTCGATAAGCTGTTTATCGGTAAGCTTTTCAAACGTCTTGACTCTGTTCATAAGGCTTTTTGCAGTCAGTTCATCATAGAGATATCCGTTTTTTCCGTCATCTATTGTTTCTTTCAGACCGCCTGACGCATATGCAATGACAGGAATACCGTAACCCATTGCTTCAATCGGTGCAATGCCGAATTCTTCATCAACTGATGCAAACAGGAACGCCTTGGCATGACTGTACAGAGCTTTAAATGTATCATCATGCACATTTGAGAGAAATTCGACATTGGGACCGGCAATACTTTTCAGATACTCTTCGTCACGGCCGGAACCTATGATTTTCAATTTAAAATCCGCTTCATTTGCTGCCTTGATGAGAATGTCAATATGTTTGGCACGCGCAAGTCGTGAAGTTGTGATGTAATATCCGTCTTTTTCGGGTACTTTATATTCCGGAGCACTCTCAGTGATTGTGACAGGAGGATAAATAACATCAGAGTCACGTCGATAGTACTTTTGTACACGTTTTTTAGTTTCTTCAGCATTGGATATGAAGTAATCAACCCGTTGTGAAGATAAATAATCCCAGATGCGCAATCCGTGATTGATAAGATGGCCGTATATCCTGATAGGCCAATATTTCTGCCATTCACGAGCCGTTTCATAGTAATACAGGTAACGGGGTTGATGATGAATGTAACAAATATGTTTTGTATCCGGTCTCGTGATAATTCCTTTGCACATATATGATCCCGATGATGAGATCACCAGATCATATCCGTTGAAGTTAAAAGCTTCCCAAATATACGGAGTCAGGAAACGGAGAGGTGAGTACAGCCTGTTGAATAACGGTACGTTCTGTGCCCATGATGTGATGATATTCCAGCCCTTGAAATGTTTCGCATGTATACCGAGAGATTCCGGATTATAAAATGAAGTGTAGACGTCGGAATCGGGAAAAATCTCTTTCAAGGCAACCAAAACCCGTTCGGCACCGCCGAACTCCTGAAGTTGGTCATGTACTAATGCTATTTTCATCTATGCAGTATATTATACTGTAGAAATCATATTAGATCATTCGTTGAGCTTATGGACGTGATTACTGTCATTTTGTTGGGAATTGTCGAGGGATTGACGGAATTTCTGCCGATTTCTTCCACATTTCACCTTTTGTGGACTTCCCGAATTCTGGGCATTCCGGAAACAGAGTTCGTAAAGCTGTTTACCGTTTTTATCCAATCAGGGGCGATTATTGCTGTCGTTTTATTGTACTGGAAAGAAGTCCTTTCCAGCTGGAAACTGATGTTGAAACTAATAGCATCCTTTATACCAACAGCAGTTGTCGGACTTCTGATGTACGATGTGATTAAAAGTGTATTTTTTGAAAGTCAGTTGGGGACAGCGGTTGTATTTATAGCGGTCGGAGGAATTTTTCTCTTGATAGAGTATCTTATCGGCAAAAAGATGATTGTCACAACGTCTGATATTCAAAAACTGAACTACAAACAGGCGATAGTGATCGGAGCGTTTCAGGCTTTAGCCATTATTCCCGGTGTTTCCCGTGCCGGAGCGGTACTTATCGGGATGATGCTACTTGGTTTTAAAAGAAGTGAGTCTGCTAAGTATTCGTTCATGCTTTCCGTTCCGACCATTATGGCAGCATCACTCTTTGATTTTATTGAGATGAGGGAAATTGTTTTTGCACATCCGGAAAATATCTGGATACTTGCCGGAGGCTCGATTGTGGCTTTTGTCAGTGCATTAGTTGGTGTGAAGTGGCTGATCAAATACCTTCAGAATCACTCTCTTGTACTTTTCGGGTGGTACCGCATTGTGCTTGGTATAATATTGGTGCTTGTTACCGTCTTTTTCTAAAGCACTCGTAGCTTAATGGATAGAGCATCAGATTCCGGATCTGAAGGTTGGTGGTTCGAGTCCACTCGAGTGCACTTAAGTTAGTCCTGAATGTAGTTTTGTACGATGTAGTCAAATACTGCATCAATTTCTTTTTCTGAAATCTCCTGACCTTCTGCAAATGATGCTGCAATAGTGTGAAGAGTTGTTCCTTTGAGAAACAATCGCTGACGGATCTGAATTTGATTCCCACCCTGATAATAATTCCCTGCGAGGTTCAGTACATCATACCCTTCATACTTATCCTGTTCATTTGCAGTTACTACCAGACTCGGAATTGCTGATCTTGCTCCGGCAATCATCGTTGAAAAGTATTCGTCTGCTGCGGTTTCCTTGACGGTATTGCGGTCATAAGCAACGGTCGGAGTATAGTCGGTTTCGTTTTCAGGCTTCTTGATGTAGGTATTTTCGTATCCTTCTTTTGTTACTTTCTCCCAGCCTTGCGGAAGGACGATTGCCTTTTCAGCTTGCAAGGACTCTTCGGTTACATTATTATCTTTTTTTCTCAACACAGAAGTTACTGCTATTGAAGTTAACAAAAGCACTATCGCACTTACTGCAATAATTGTCGGATTGAGAAGTGAGTACAAAGAAAACGATTCTTCCTGCGGTTTTTTTATTGTGGTTTTTTTTGCTTTTGCCATATTAATTTATTTCTTCTGCAGTAATAATAACCCGTATATCCTGATTTTGAAGCGAACAGGAGACAAGAGTAAGCTTATTATCTTTTACGTACTGATCCATTTGAGCCGTGCCGTTGATGTACTGTTTGTATGTGACCATATACATTGAAACTGATCCCTGTTCCTGGACAATAATGTTGTCTCCGTAAGAAAGATACTCAATAGATCCCAAGGTGTCCTGAGTGTTGTGTCCATAATAGACATTCGGGTAATCTGCTGCTTTGAGTATTTCTTTATCTCCGACGATCAGCATATCTCCAAGTTTTCCTCCCTGGTAAACAGGCTGGTTTACTCCAATCGCGGGGATAGAGAGAGTAGTGTTTTCAATTCGGTCATTTCCTGAAGGAAGCTTCGCTTCTTCAATATCTTCAGCTCCCGTTTTCGGGAATGTTGATGTGCCTAGGATTTGTCCTCCGAAAGAGCGTTTCAATCCAAGGACGATCGGATTAAAGTTGTTGTCAGCACCTAACGTTTGTGCTGTGCTTGTTCGTGTAACACCTTGTACAACAGGATTAGATGTTTCGGGTGCGGGGGTATTTGTAGGCCCCGGCGTATTAGTGGGACTAGGTCCCGGTGTGTTGGTCGGTCCGGGTCCAGGGGTATTTGTCGGTCCTGGTGTCGGAGAATTGGTAGGCTTTGGTGTTTGAGTTGGTGTTGGTGTGCTTTCTTCTTCATATTCAGGAGTCGGAGTGTTTGTCGGTGTCGGACTGGGTTCTTCTTCGCTATCAGTAGGGGTTGGTGTAGGACTATTTTCCTGTTCTTCTGTGGGAGTTGGCGTTTCTCTTTCGGGTGTCGGAGTATTAGTGGGACTTGGCACTTGTGTATTGGTCGGCGTGGGTGAGTCTTCTTCAGTTGTGGGAGTCGGTGTTGCGCTCGGATCACTTTGCCCATAAGTTCCTTCAAGATGAGAAATATCTTTACAACTAGATCCACTTCCGATCTTTGTCACAGTGACAGTATTTCCGTTAATGATTACTTGATAGCAGGTGGGAAAAGTATTATTGGGATAGACTTCAATACACGGATCAGTCCCGCTATTCTCGTTTCCTGCTTTTACTATGATAGATTCAAACGTATATCCGCTCGGAAGTGTTGCAGTAGCATCATTTTCGGTTTTCCAGCGATTCTCGGCGGTGACGCACTGATAGCCATTTATCTGACCGCCAATTTGTGCAGATGATGCGCGTATAGTGTTTACTACGAGGAGGGTAATAATTGTCAAAAAGACTGTTGTGACTTTTTTCATGAGTATTTGTGGATTATTATATAAGTACTTACTTAATAATGCAACTTAACATTATAAGATGTTATGAACATCCCATAACATTAATAATGCGAAATCAGACTATTAAGTTAAGTCCCGTAAAAAAGTACTATACTGAATATAAGGGAAGGAGGTGAAATATATGGTAAAAGCAGGACTTATTGCCGGTTTTGCGAATCTGCTGCTCGGACTGGGGGTAAATATGGTTCTTCAAATGATACTTCCCGGGCTAGCAGAGGAATATCAAAATACTGCGATCTTCAGGCCGTGGCAGGATCCTTTGATGATGGTATATTTTGCATATCCGTTTATTCTAGGTATCGTTCTTGCGTATCTGTGGGGACTCCTTCGTAAACAGCTCAAGGGCACTGATCCTCAGAAAGCAATGCAGTTTGCCAAGATATACTTTATCATCGCCACAATCCCGGGAATGTTTATTTCGTACACAAGCTTTCAGATATCGTTCCTCATGATCCTGGTATGGACTGTGACGGGGTATCTTCAGGCATACATTGCAGCTTTGATTTACACAAAGTATCTGAAATAACAGAGAGGAAGTGACAGTGTATAATATACAAACAGGCTCAGTTTGGGCTCGTAGCTCAGTTGGTAGAGCGCCGCATTCGCATTGCGGAGATCAGGGGTTCGATTCCCCTCGAGTCCACTTTTTACGGCTAGCAGGTTGTACAGTGTTGCCAGTTCGAATCCGACTAGGCCCACATGTAAAGTTTTTGATTGTTAGCGGATTGCAAAGAATTGATCGTTTTGCCATACTGTAGGTATGGAAAATGATCCGGCTCTTGAGCACCCCCCAACAACTCCGCCAAATATTCCTCCCATACAAGCTATTGACGCACTCAGACCTAAGCAAAATAAACTGATTGCATTAGTTATTGTGATAGTATTACTCCTAATTGTGGCAGCAGGAGAAGCCTACTATTTACTTACAAGAAAAAACAGTAATACTTCCGATAACCAGGCAGTACCGGATGTCTCTGTCAATTTACCGTCAGTTTCGTCGACTCCAACTCAGCTACCGGTTACTCAAACAGCTGAAGCCCCCGTACCTGCTGAAGGGTATCAGGAGTATAGGAATGAAGAATTCCGTTATGGATTTCATTATTTATCGTCGGAATCTCTGTATGAATGTGAAGATAATACGTGTGTTACGGTTGATCGAATATCAATGAGAGTTAGAACTCTCGGTAGCAGCGATTTTCTTGTTAATGATCCGCTAGGTAGTCTCTTACAAGCTGACCTATATTGCTCAGCTGACGGTCCGCAAGGATCGACTTGGTGTGAAGATAAAAGTGTAGATGAATTTATTAATCCGCTCGGATTCAAAGGGTATAAGGTAACGCGTAAACGTATTAGAACGACGTACACGAGCGGAACAATTGAGCAGACAACGTATGATGATTATGTATATGTTTACGCTCTTCCCGAAGTTGTGAAAGGTCCGGGTATATCGGATTATGCTGCAATTATGTTCGAGGCTGAAATCCCGCATCAGGAAAATCTTAAAGAACTTACAGCTATCGCAGAGACATACTTTACGTTCTGACTACGAATAGATTTTACGATGTATTATCGAAGGTAAAGGAAATCCTCTAACTTTTATTAGTACTAGCGTTATAATATAATGTCTTGGTATAATAAGCGTCTGTAGCTCAGTGGTAGTAGCACTACTCTTATAAAGTAGGGGTCGATGGTTCGAATCCATCCAGACGCACCACGTAATACATTGCAGTGCAATGTAAACGTGGTAGGAACGTATATTGCGAAGCGATAGTACGTTCCACCACAGAGCTGAGATAGCCAAGGTGGTCACGGCGGGGGTCTGAAAAACCTCAGATGTCAGT
>CAYMVU010000051.1:0-6827 GCA_964394215.1 uncultured Gammaproteobacteria bacterium | reverse complement strand
TCCTGCCTGTCTGAACTCTCCGATTTCTATAAATCCTCCCCGATCAAACGAAAATGCCGAGGTATTACTGAGACGTACCGAACTTCCCCCGGCAAAAAACTGCAATAAAATCGGAATAAAGCTGAGGGCAAAAATCAAAAATACCAAACCATATTTCAGTTTCTTTGAGAATTTTAATGCAATCGCATACGCGATAATTAAAAGCGGTCCCAGTACCCAGCTAAGCGGATAGGCGTACAGAGAAAGTGAAAGAAGTACAGTTGAAATGACAATATTTCTCAAGGTATGTTTCGATTGAAGTGCAAGAATAAAAAATGTGAGTGATGCAAAAATCAGATACGATGCACTGATACTTGCAGAGATGATATGAGAATAAAACAGGTTGTAGGGCAGAATCGCAACGAGCGCAGCTCCGATAAGGGCCCATTCCTTGCATTTTGTAAGAGATTTCAGTAAAACGTACATCGTCGGGATGTACAACAGCGAAAAAAGTACTGCAGGAAACCGAAGCCAGAATACTGAAGGTTCAAATATCCTGAAAAAGAACGCAGAAAGATAGATATCAAGAGGCAGTTTATAATCACCGAATGCTCTGAAAAATAACGGAAAACTAACTCCCCAGCTGTCTTGTCCCGATGTTGCGATACTATATGCATCGTATGCGATGCCGTATTCATCAATATCAAGAGGAGGGACAGTGCTTAGTTTATAGGTGTGAAGAAAAAAGGCTCCGAGGATAATAACGACAAGAGCAACGAAAGGTCCGTATTTTTTCATATATTAGTTCGGTTTAAATACTTCCTGTATCTTATCACTCATTATACGCATTTTGTCTCCTATGTATGAACGTAAATACCACATGCCGTGTACGGGATTTCGGATACAGGCCCCGGGCGTCTCTTTACAGTTGGGTGCAAAGTATATTTGATTTTCAAATGCAATCCTGTCTGAGATGCTGATACTAATCGTTTCCTGTTGAGGCATCTCGCTTGTAAAATCTATGAAATACAGTGTATTGTGAGTCAAAACGGAGTATTCAATATCTTTATCATGTTTGATATGAATCTGTTTGATCGGTAGCTGCGTCGGAGAACCCTTTTCATTTCGAGGATCAATAACCAGTCTTACGGGATTTCTCTTTGCAACTGCAAACTGATTGTTGAAATAGATATTCGTTTGGGCGGTACTGACTATCCCGTAATCAGGCTCGGGGAATAAGTAGATATAGTCCTCCTCACGGGCCGTATCAAGGAGTGATGCATCAGAAGAAAATGAGATAGTACATCCCTGGTCAGTACATTGATTGCTCAATGTCAGATAGGATTTGTCTGCAGTTTTCCAGGAAAAAGTAAAACCGTCATTTTCCGCAGACAGTGAAATGGGGTATTCAGATGAACGGGTATTCGCGGCAATCATTTCGTTTGAGGAGAAAAACGGGAATCGGATTGTTTTTTCAAGAAACGCTATCGTCCGTTGTTTGCCGTCCTGATCCGTATACGAAAATGTAACGCCGTCTGTATCTGTGGAAACATTCGGTTCTGTGTTTGGATCAATGGGGGGCAATCGGATATACGACATTGGCTTTTCGGTATCATTCCGGCGGGTATATGCGATTTTTGCACCTTTCATATCGGTCTCTGATCCGTCGATCAGATAGGGCACAACCCAAAAGCCGTCTTTTTTTGCCGTTGCTGAAGCGTAAGGGTCTGTATACTCAGGATCGTAATACCTGATATCCGTAATATACAGATTGTTATCTGAGCGAAGTATTCTCATGCGATACCCGGGCGCAGTAATCCAGTATGCTGAAACGGAATCGTTTTCTATCAGATTTTTCCCCTGATATACGCTGTATTTCTGCTGTTTCCAATGTGAGGAAAGCTCTTTTGCATCGGGAAACAGAATTTGTTTGTTTTTCCGTAACTCGCCGATGTACTTTATTTGATTAATAAATTCCTGTTGATAGATCTCCTTCATCGAAGTCTCCAAGCCGAGAAGTACAAAACCCGGCTGTGACTGTTCAAACAACGCCTGATTTACAAGGGATTTGAAATACTGAAGTGATTTTCCGTCTGCTGCATAATCATTGGGTTGTGAGGTAAAAGCTGATAGATTTCCGTAATTAAAAAGAGGGTCGGTCACGGTTTGCCTGACAATGATAGGGGCAGATTGGTCATTAAAATCCGGTATAAAAGCCCATCTGCGGGATGAGGGATACGGATAATGAGCAGGGCCGCCATAGAGGGTATAACTATCCGTGCCGAATTGTTCTTTTGTAATTTGATGGACAAGTACGTCATACGTTTCATGAATGTATTGAAGCGTCTCCGTTTCAACCATCCATGATGACGTAACTGCCGGATAATATCCGAATGACTGATGAAACTTCCTGAAAAGATGATCCATCATTTTTTTATTCTCTTCGTCTGTGTATCCGATGCTGTAAACAAACGGAGCTTCGTACCAATTGTCTTTCGGGGCAGAGTAGTCAACTCCTGCATCCTCTGCAAGTCCGGGAGTAACTTCAAGAAGCAATCCGAGTCTGATGAGATCAGGGTCCTTTGCAGTAGTTTTTTTAAAAAAGTCAATATATTCTTTGTTTTGCAGTACGTCATACCGTAGAGCAAAATAACCCGCGACATTGTTTTGCTCCAACGCCTTGACTTGCGATGACAATGCATCGATTGATCCTGTACCGCAGCATTCTTCTCCGCGCACCTGGCTGATAACAAGAACCTGCGGGATATCCTGCGAAGCGGCCTGTGCAGAATACAGCGGCGACATGAATAAAATTAAGCAAGCAAAACCCCCGATAACTTTCCGACTGAGCATACGTTAATGCTTGAGGAGTTTGTTAATAATCCGGTACCACAACGATTCCTGTGAAGAAAACAGATTTTTTTTTATCCCCCAATGATTTGTCTGATAAAAAATATCCGTAAAAAAGGATTGGGAAGTCTGCGGGATATCTTTGTCTTCTGCTATATATTTGTTCTGCTCCCAGTGATAAAAATACACAAGTCCGTAGTACATAAGCTGTAAAAATGAGAGAGCAAATCCATGCATGCCGTCCTTGTATCCGTCTCCGGCAAAGTAACGACTTATGAATTCACGAGTCCCGTCAGATAGAGCGGATTTAAGTGAATATGTTTCCCGGCTTTTCGCATCGGACTTGGCGTAACGGATCATTTTCTCAAGGTATTCATCCAGAGATTCGTAATTGTGGTGGAGAATTGCATTTTCTTTTTCAGGAGGAAGTTTGTATTCGTTTCCTGAAGTTTTTGGTTGTTCATGAATCACGATTGGCCAGGCGACTGCTTTTTTCTTAAATACTCTTGTTTGATAATCCGGCCACCATCTGGAGTGTTCCATCCATTTACCGAGAATCATATTCATACGAGGCATCATGATATAGTCGTATTTTTCGTAGTTTTCAAGAATTTGCGTAGCTAATGTCTCAGGGATGATTTCGTCAGGATCCAAAAATAGAATATAATCGGTTTTTGCATATTGTTTCGTCTTCTCGCGAATAAGTTCGACGAAAGATACAGGTTCATGTTCGACTACTCTGACTTTCTCAATCTTTTTCAATTTCTCTCTGGCAGAAGTACTCAAGCCGATATCCACAATTACGATTTCAGCACTAAGGGTTTGCACCGATTTGATTGAATCAAAAAGATGTTTAGGTTCGCCAAGCGCGACGATGACAGTTGTGATATTACTCATATTTCAGAAATGATTTAACTTCCTGTAACACATCGATTTTGAACAGGAGATACAATGATGCGACATATGTCAGAACACCGACCGCGACGGATATTCCGACACTTATCCAGCTTACACCCAAGAAGGTTGTAAAGTAAACTGCAACGCCCATGATCAAACTCGCAATGATCGGCGGAACGATCTGCGGAATAAACTTGAAATCAACAATTCGCCTTGCAATCGGTACGATTACAACAAAAGTCAAAGACAATATGACCAGACTGATAGGATATCCGTACAGACCGAAAAAGTGAGTAAAAAGCGGGATGCTCACCCATGACATGACAGTCCAGTACAGCATAAATTTAAACGTTGTTTTTACTTTCCCGACGGCATTAAAGAGATTCGTAAACGGAGTGGAGTAAGAGGAGAAAAACGCCGACAGAATGATGACATAAAAAAGAGGTATGGCAGGTTCCCATTTACTGTATTTCGGAATAAGCTGAACTGCCTCATCCAAAAGAAGCGCCATTCCGACAAAGACAGGTGCCAGAATAAGCGTTTGATACCGCAGAACTTTTTCGATAAGTCCGCTGATCCGTTCTTTCTCCGTTTGGATTTTTGCAAAAATCGGGAAGAGAATACGCGATACGTTATCCATAATAATTCGGATCGGTGATTCTGCCCACCGTTTAGCCCATCCGATGTATGCCAGCCCTTCAAGTCCGACTACTTTTCCGAGATAAAAAAGAATCAGATCATCCTTGATAAGTGCCAAAAACACATTGGTTTGAAACGGTACTCCGAAGGAAAGGAGCCGTTTGAGACTATCTTTTGATACACCGATGCGGGGAAACCAGAATGAAAGGTAATACATAAGAAGCGTTCCTGTCAGTGACCTGACAAGTACCGCTATCGTAAATGTCTGCAGACCGTAGTTCATCAGGGCAAGTACGGACACCGTCACGTAAAAGATTGTACTTTCGACAATCTGTACGAGGACGATTTTCTGGAACTGGATACTCCTCTCAAGCTTGATTGAGGGTATTGTTTTAAGGGAAGATAGGAAAAACGCAAAAAGCACTGCCCAGTATAAATGTGTTGCTTCAACGGGAAGATTGTAGAAATTGCGAATAAAAGGGGTAAGCAAAAATGCTATTGTGAGAATCGTGATGACAAGAATCTGCTGTATGGTAAATGTCGTTTTGATATCATCATCGGTGACTTCCTTTTTCTGAACAAGGGCGGCCGCGAGTCCGATATCGGAAAAGAAGTTCAGAAAGGGGATTACGGCAAGCGTTAATACGTAAATGCCGTATATTGTTGGTGACAGAACAATGGTCAGGATCAGATTCGCGATCAAACCAAGAACAGCGGCATATCCGCTGTGAAAAAAAAGACTGAGTAAGCTGATTATTGAATTCTTTTTTATGTTTTCTTCTTGTGCCATCCTAAATTCATGTATGAATAGATAAGTATTATTATACCCGCTATGGCGGTTATTCCGTTTGAGACATGCTCAATCACGGTTTCCTGGTATCTGATCGTGATCGTTTCGAATTCTGCACTTGAAACGTCAATGATCGGTCTTCCCAATTTGTCAAAAGTCGTCGGGATGATTTCCTTTCCTTCCCGGGCAATAATCCAGTAAGGTGCATAATGGATGTTAAGAGCTACATCTCGCTGACTGCGGACAAGGGCTATTTTTTCGAACGGTTCGTTTCTCAGTACTTTCACTTCCTGTTCAGGCTGCAGAGCAATAGGCTCTGTCGGTTGTGCTTTTTTTCCTTCCAGAGTTCGCCAATATTCGTAATCTGCCGTGATCGGCAAGTATTCAGCAACCTTAAAAGCAGCGGAATTATAAATATATGAATCTGAAGCAAAAGTATTTATCAGGGTCTGAACACTCATCATATTTCCCGTATAAAACTTCGGATTGAGGTAGAAGATACCGACGGAAATAATGACGGCTGCAAGCAATTTCCATTTTTTCGGGATGGTATCGAGAAGATACGCCGTGAAAAAAGCAAGACCGAAAATGACAAACAGGAGAAATCGCCAGGGAAACTGAAATACGGAGAGTAACGGTTCGAAGGTTTTCCAGAGAAATAGTGAGTATCCAGTCGTCATGAAGAAACTTCCGAGTAAAAGCACTGCCAAACCGATGGTGATCCATGAAAATGATTTTTTTGATTTCTTCAGCTCATAGAAAAAGTATCCCAGTCCGGCAAGGCCTGCAAGAATCTGGATTTTCCCGAGCATAAAAGACATCCCGTCATTGATGCATCCGACTGAAGACCCGCCGAAACCCCACGGTGAGTACCAGACCTGATAAGGACACAGGAAATGATCCTGATACTGTGTGATGGTGGCAATATCCGAGGCCTGCACCAGTTTCAGCTCAGACAATGCCGGGATCAGGAAGTAACTGCTCAAAAGAAGTCCTAAAACGATTGAGAGCACGCCCCATACTCTATTATTATGAATAAGCGCGAACAGAAGCAGAAGCGGTACGGAAACAAGGGAAAAAATATTATGCGATGTAAATACCAATGCCAGAATAACGGCTGCAATACCGATACTGCGTTTTGATACCTTTGTCAGCACCCATAACCCAAGTGGGAACAAAGCAAAAAACCACATTTCGGCCAGATTTCCCCTGATAAAAATATCTACGGCAACGAAAGGAGAGGAAACATAAGCCAAGCCTCCGATAAGAGACGGAATTTCATTGAAATATTTCTTAAGAAATAAATACATACCGATAAAGGCCAGAAGAAGTGCTGCAAGATATGAGGCTTCAAGCGACGCCGTTACATTCAAGCCGGTAAGCAAAAGCGAAGAAGTGATCCAGTAGGCAGTCGGTGCATAATAATTAAAAATGGGGTATCCCATCCCGAAAGACATGTGAGGGGAGATTCGCGGAGGAATATGTTCGTTTCGTATATCAAATGCAAATTCGATAATCCGAGCAGGTTGGGTTTCGTCATGACCGAGAAATGTATTGTTGTCGAAGGGGTTGAGACTCCGGCCGAAAAAAAAGACAAGTAGTGCACATATGGCAATCAATCCGTATTTTTTCAAAATAGAAGACAGCATGGGATTATGGTGACGGTTCATCA
>CAYMVU010000050.1:0-6860 GCA_964394215.1 uncultured Gammaproteobacteria bacterium | reverse complement strand
CGATCTTCATCGATTATTTGCAGAAACCTCCTACGGAAAGACATTGGCACGGCGCGTCAGATACGGACGTTATCGACCGGAAAGTATTTCTGAAGAAGTATGGAGGATGGCTCTGGGTGCAGATGTCAATAACCTAGAGCATATGAGACTTACCTATGGGTTGACCAGACAGTTTATCCGATATCAAAATATGTATGGTGAGGATGTCCTGTCACAGGCAGATCAGGAGGACCTTCTCCTTGCCGCGATCTCTCATGATTGGGGCGAAGCCGTTGTCGGAGATGTGATGTTTGATCTCAAAACAGCAGCTGTTGAAAACGATGAATCATCAGCCATACGTCAAATTATTCATGAAATGTTCGGCAACGGAGGAGAAGAACTTCCGGTACGTGTCGAGCAAGTCATATCTGATATCGTTGAGAATCATGAAACAAGACTCGGGCAGATGTTTCGTGTGATCGAACAGCTCGGCTACCTCCGCACCGGCTTGAATGCTTTTGATCTCAGTCAGAAGGTTGATAATCCAGAGTTCAAGGAAGGATTGCAGTGGGCAGCCAGTAATGTCCTGCTTAATCAAATTCCGTCACTTCTGCAAGTGGCAGATAGATATCCGGCTGTCTACTTCCTTATCAATGAAAATGCAGATCTTATAACAGAGGCCTTTATGACGATCCCTCCGTCCGTTTTTGATAACTACAATGATGGGGAAAATCAGAAAAACTTAGATAAGTGGTTTACTGCGCAGAGTGTCTGGCAGCAAGAAGTTGCTGTTTGTTAAATAAGCCCCATAATACTTGAATATCCTGCTTCATTCGTGTATCATTCTCATTACTTTCAATTATTGCAATTTATATGCAATAAATAAAGCATTTCTTTCGTAAATCATATTCTTATTCTAATAATAGCAGTTAGTAATAGGTGATGATGAAGAAAGAAGTATGTTCTTTGATAATCTGCAGGTCATAGCAAAGGAGATTTTTCTCATGAGGAAGGTTCTCGTCTTGGCACTTGTTCTGGTTCTCGTTTCGGCATGTGATTTTCCGTTTCAGATAGTTGAAACATTCTTTCCGGAACGGACAGAAGTATCTGTCGGGGAAGAGTTTGTGATTCCGCTTTATATCGCCCCAATGCCGGAAAAAGAGATTCAATCGGCAAACTCGTTTAGTGTCAGACTGAGTTATCCGACGACGATTGAGTTAGTCGGTGTTGACCCCGGAGAAGCACTTTCCAAGGATGAAAATACGGCGCTTCTAGCCTACAATGAATCCGATGGAAAGCTTCGCGTCGCTTACGCTGATGCGCACGAATTTGCCCTAAATGGCGAGCTTATCCGTTTTCGTTTCCGTGCGATTGAGCGCGGAACAAGCTTCATTACGGTTGAAGCGATGCGTTTCAATGAGGGACAGTTCACTGAGGTGAAGACCACAATAGGAGGAATCTATATAAACTAGCGATGTCTCTGCAGCTACAAAGAATCGGGCCAGGAGGCATATCTATGTCGCCTGGCTCTTTTCATATAAAGGTGCCGAATATAACCTATAGTATGGTATAATAATATCATGGCAGGTGAAATACTCACACAAGATGAAATATCGCATATGACTACAGAGTTTGAGGCAGAACGTAATTATTGGCGCACGGCGCCGGGTATATTTGTTGATCCCGTCACAGAGGCATCATTCGGAAGTTTCTGGGCGCGTAGATGGAGTGATTATGCTGCGATTCTTCATCATAACGGAGCGCCTAATACCGTCTTGAAAATGATTGAAGACGGAAATACTGCCCCTCGGATAGTAGATGCCGGCTGTGCTGCCGGTGTCGCTCTTGCTGATTTACGCCGCTATCTCCCTGATGCCGAACTATATGGTGTTGATGTCCGTAATGCCGCAATGTGGACAATCTCTGATCCGAACTGTAATCTCCATACTTCCGGCCGAAAGTGGTTTTCAGATCATCATATTGATTTTTATCAGGATAGCTATCATGCGGTTCCAGAAATACTTCCTCCATACGACTTATTATTTTGTGTGGGAGCTATGCCGGACAAGAGTTCATCACCGACAAAACAACTATACGTTCTTCAGCAATTCTACAAAGGGCTTACAGTTGGCGGGTATGCCCAAGTCCTTATGCAGTCCTCTGAAGAACATCTTTCCCAGACAATGCAAAAACTCGCTTCTTCAGGTGTTGAATCAGAGTTTATTCCCGGGGATCAACAGATTCTTCAGGATAATTTTTTTGATTCTCAAAATGGCTTGTGGGGGACGCTCACTCTCGGCCCGAAATCAGACTGATTTTATGGGAATAACCCTGCAAACTCCCGGCTGAGTTGTTCGAAATTTGCTTCAAACGGGTCCATAACTCCGCTTACATGATAGTTGAAGGTAGGTCCTCTTTGAATACCCAGACTTTTTCCTTCCTTCATACCCAATGCAGCCAGCATCCCGAAAACGTGACCAGCGTTTAGTTCTTTAATGCCGCGATTAAGAGTCGGTGCATAAAAGGGGCCGACTCCTGCTTTCATTCTTCCCTGTGAATCTAAAGCATGCGTATATTCATTGACTAATGCCGGATCAAGCTTGCTTATACCTTGTGCTATCTTCAATAATTCATCATATCCCACTCTGCAAAAATCTATTCCCAGTTTGCCCGAACGCTCACGATCTATGCGGTAGCTTATTCCGCGGTGTCTGTTTCCCCTCCCCGCTATATTGATTCGTGCCTGGCCGTTCCTGTCCGGTAGATGACGTATAAATATATGAGCCTGTCGGGAAAGCTGTATTGAGACAGTATTCGGCTCTTGATGTATCGTTGTAGAAGGAAGTTGTGTTGCTCCTAATTCACTCCAAAAATCTTTCAGACTTCGGAGATATTCTCTGAAATCAAATGCATTGACTATTGCAGGCATATTGATTGGAATTATGTAGTTATTATCTTTTTGCCATTGTACGAGTTGACCGAGATGCGGCAGGAATTGTTGAAGAACATTCGGGCTCCCGGTATCAGTGTCATTCCAAAGTGGAATCAGTTCATCAAACACTTCCCTCGTCGGTCTGTCTTGCGGAAAAGAAATAGGAAGGGATCCGAAATAGACGGCACAAGGCGATCTGCGCAAA
The DNA here is from genome assembly GCA_964394215.1 of uncultured Gammaproteobacteria bacterium. Lineage (GTDB taxonomy): Bacteria > Patescibacteriota > Microgenomatia > UBA1406 > GWC2-37-13 > UBA1450. The sequence continues at coordinate 3,744 of CAYMVU010000050.1, read as the reverse complement.
TGAATTGCAACTGCGGTGTACAGACCGAGTCCTTCTGCCACGGTCATTTGGATTTGTTTTTGCCAGATGTTTAAAAAATCAGAAAGTTCCGGTGAGGGATTTTTATTTTGAAGCTGCTGAAAAAACGAATTCATTCCGGTAAACGCCAGATGGGCATCTTCAACTCCGTCAGCATACCAGCGATCTGGAGAGTCCGGGGCGTCTTCGTGTCGTATGGCCTGATCGTACAGGGCTTGAGTCGCCGCTGCAACAATGGGGTAGTTGTTTTCCAGATACTGTGAAAGCTGAAGCATTTTCCTTCGGTTTGCTGAATCTGGCGGAGTATGAATATCCTGACCCAACAAATAGTGCCAGTAAATGCCTCGAGTACTATTCGGCGTTACTTCATTCGGATTGTTACAAAGATCTTCCTGCGCTTTCAGCAACAGTTGTTCAAAGTAGGGATTATTCTGTTCTGATGGGTTTTGTTGTAATGTTTCCATGAGAGCTATTTTGAAGCCCTAGTATACATTGTGAGATAGATATTTTCTATAGGAAGGACTATTTATTTTGGAAAAACCGTTCTTTTGTTCGGAAGATCAAATAGGAAAGAGATAAATAGCAGAACGGGAGGATGAGGATAAAATACCGTGAAAACGGTGCCTGTACGCCCAGGTATACAAGGTAAACAAAAGGGATTGATGTAAAAAAGAGCTTAGGTGTAATATCCCACTTAAGAAGCGGTTTAATGCTCAATGCAGTTGATGCAATGAGAGATATCGGCCATAACGCTGACCAGATATGCGTCCTGATTATCTCATGCTCTCCCCACCAGCTTTTAAAGAATCCGGTTGTGAATAGAATAAAAGAAGCAAACGGAATATTACTGACTGAGTGGTCGAGCCAAAATTTCAGAACTTTCAGCTGGAAAAAAACAATGTTAAACAAAAAGTTCTGTTTGACAAAAGACGTAATATACGTCAAGGAAAATGCCACAAAGGCTACCGCAAGATGAAGGATATATCCTCTTATTTCAAACTGTTTCTTCACGATCCGATACGCTGCTGTCGCCGCAATAAAAAACAGCGCTGCACCCCAGAATTTGGTTGAGGCCAAGAGACCGAGCGCAATTCCCTGAAGGAGCACTTTTTTTTGATAAAAAATCATCAGAATCAAATATGACAGCAAAAAGACAGCCTGTCCCAGTTCGTATGAAGCTTGAGAGGAGAGCTCAAGAAAGAGAGGATCAATCAGAAATACTGCGCTTCCGAGAGCGGATATGAGCCTTGATTTAAAAAGCTTTAGGCCAAGGATGTAAACAAGTACGAGATAGGCCATTCCGAAAAGAATTTCTACATAGAATGGGTTGTTGAAAAGGACAATCGAAAAACCATACAGTGTGGCGACAAAAGGCATATGCTGAAAATCAATAACAGCGGGATCATGTCCTTTCGCATACAGGTACCCTGCTGCAATATGCAGTTCTTCATCAGAAAGCCAGACGCGCGGGCAGGGTGGCTCATACGGGATATCTTGTGAGCAGAAGTATCTGTCAATAATTTCATGATCAAATCGATAGGAGAATACACGCGGATGAAACACCGCAAGAATGGCTACATATATACATAGCATCGGCAGTATGAAAAACAGATGTTTTTTCATTTGTTTCAGTATAGCAAAAAATCACACTCAGTATGGCTTTCCAGAGTGGTAAAAACCTGTTATAGTAAATACATGTCGGCAAAAACTGTCGCGTTACCAAAATCCATACTGATTCGTCTTGATATCGTTCTTACGATCGGAGCCTTTCTAGCCCCTCTTCTTGTCTCCGGTCCTCAGTGGCTCACCGGTTCCTTAGTTAATTTTTTCTTGTTGGCTTTTGCTTCGGAACTACCGAAGAAAAATATCCTGCCTATCGTTGTGATTCCCAGTTTGGGTGCTGTAGCACATGGTGTCTTGTTTGGTAGTTTTACGCCTTTTTTGTTGTATTTCCTGCCGTTTATTTGGATCGGCAATTTTATTCTGGTTACAGTGTTTAAAAATGTAAGTGCTACAATATCACCTTTTGTCGGGATTCTGGTCGGATCAATTGCGAAGGTTGTGGTCATGTATCTGGCAGCAGTAGTCTTCTTCCAGCTCAGTATAGTCCCGGCGTTTTTCTTAACATCGATGGGAATAGTGCAATTATATACCGCACTTGCGGGTGGAGCATTACTTCTGATCACGAAGAATTTGATAAAAAAACATGACAGCTGATGCACAAACACTGGTCACGCTCTTGAAAGAAAAAAAGCAGCTTGCTGCAATGGTTGCGCCTTCTTTTCCGATTATGTATCAGGAAAAAGATCTTGTTGCGAAGCTTAAGGCGATCGGGTTTACGTATGTCCTTGAAGTTGCTGCCGGGGCCAAACGAACGAATGAAGCGGTAGTAAAAGCGCTTCATGATGATCCTACAGCCCGTTTTATTACCAGTCCGTGTCCGAGTTTCGTACGATTTGTCCGGACCAAGTACCCTCAGTACGAAAAATATCTAGCGGAGCAGGTAGATTCGCCGATGATTGCAACAGCACGAATTGTTCAGGAGCGATATCCCGGATTTCAACCGGTATTTATCGGTCCCTGCAATGTCAAGAAACTGGAGTCATCTCAGGATTATCCCGAACTGAATATTCTTGTGGTGACATATAAAGAACTTGAAGAGGTATTCACTGAAATACAGGCAGGACAGGGAGATCCTGCACAATCTGTATTTGATGTATCCGAGATCTCAACACGGATTTATCCGTATGACGGTGGACTCACGGACAGCAGTGGAGTCAGAGATATCTTGTCTGATGAGGAAATACGAATTGTTTCCGGATGGAAAGCCTGTGAAGAAGCTCTCAAAGAATTTGAATCTAATCCGAAAATACGTCTTGTTGATATTCTTTTTTGTGAAGGCGGGTGTATCAATGGTCCGGGTGTAGTCAGTACTCTTTCAATAGAAGATAGAAAGAAAAAGGTTAAGGAATACTATACGATGAGTAAACTCAGTCGATATGCTTCAACTTAAAGCGCTTTTAAATAATGCTTCTGCTACATTCAGTTTGTGGCGGACCTCATTGAGATAAGGGTAAGGGAAACCGAGTTCCAGATCCCGCTTGAGACCTCGACGAGTTGCGGTAATTCCATGGGATAAGGCATTCCTGAAATAGCGGACGGTTTCTTCATCCCATCGGTATTCTTCAATACTCAGTTTTCCATGAAGGAGTACTGTATTTCTGGCTGTACGATCAAGAAAGGGAATAAATCTCCAGTTGCCGGCTACAGGAAGATTTTGCAGACCAAGTGTTACGACAGGCATTGCCGGATACGGTTGAAGAGGGACACGCTTTCTTTTTTCCTGCACGGTCGATCTCCCCCCAATTGTGGCATCAAAACCTATCAATGCGCGATGTTCATCATCAAGAAGGACAAGATCAGCTCCTTTTTGATTGTACAGCGGACGACCGTTGGCAAAAGAAACGAGTGCTTCCTCTGATATGGTGAGCATACTTTGAGAAGTTTCAGGTGGATGGTCTCTTTTGGAACCGTCAAGAGCTGTTGTGGCCGGTACGATACTCAGACCTTCTGCAGCAAGAATCTCTCCCATTTCCCGCCTAAGCATGTCTTCAAATACAAGTTCAGACATAATAGTTCGCCCCCAGCTTCGTTCATCTGTTCCCTGAGGTTCAATGAGATATTCATCTAGAGCAACTCTTCTATCATCGATTTGCTGAGAATCAG
>CAYMVU010000049.1:0-7236 GCA_964394215.1 uncultured Gammaproteobacteria bacterium | reverse complement strand
GGTATCACTATACTCTTTTCCGTACTGCAGATAATCAGCATCATATGTCAGGTACAGTTCCATTCCTGAAACATCCTGCTGAGATACCTCAAATGCAATATTAAATTCTTCTTCTTCCTTTCCGGAAAGATCAATTGTCTCTTTGGTCGGCGTCATGCTGACTGAAACTGGATCACCTGACGCCATGAATTTATAGATATATGTATTCACATACCAAAAAAGAAAGATTGCTGCTGCCAGTCCGACAAAAACCATGAGCGTCTTTCTGAAGAAGAAATTATCTTTTAATGATTTGAGAAATTCCGGTTTCATTGATAGTTTGATTGTAATATATTTATTGTGTTACTGCGAACTTTGACGCAGTGCATTCACTCTCCAGATAGCAAAATCAAGTAATGTTACGCCGTCTTCCTTACTGTCAAAATTTGCAACCCGTTTACAGTTACCTATAGCTGAAGGCGTTTCCCCTTTTAATTTCGCCAAATACTGATTTCTCCAGCATGTGTAATCCTCATTATTAACTATTCCTTCTGCATCACAAGTGGCATTCCCGAGAGCAAAGTTCGGACAGTCATCAACAGTCGGGAGCGGGACTGATGTATTCGTGGGTGGAGCAACAGTTGCCGTAGCTGTCGGCTGCGCGGCAGTGGGTGTCGGAGTGGACGCAGTGACAGTATTTGTTGGTGTCGGAGGCTTCGGCGTTGCTGTATGTGGAACAGATGTGCATTTTCCGGTCACACAGACACATGCCGAACCGACGACTGCAATTCTTGAACATGTAAGCTGTGTGCCTTTGGTAATACAGTTTGAGCCACAGTATCCACAATCAGCATCTGTCTTACACGCATAACTCGTCGTCGGAGTGGGGGTTGGCGGCTTCGGAGTCGGAGTGTTGGAGAGATAGCTTCCGGCAAGCGTCACCGTCTGTGCCGGGATAATTTTCACACTTTTCACTTCTTTCCCGCTCAATTTAAGAGATGTTGTATACCCCGTGACCGGCTTAAGTCTTACCCAATATTCGCTTGTTACTTTTGTGTCAAGAGTGATAATTCCGGCAGTACCGCGATCCACCCAACCTTTCGTCGGCGGAGACGTTTCAGATACTCCTTTTGCTGCCGTCTGCCAGCCCCATCCGGCGGGTTTAATCGTTCCCATGGTGAGTTTGAGCTGACCGGTGGTTTGAATCGTTGGTGTAGGTGTCGGAGCATTGGCCACAGTAAAAGTAAATGCATCGTAAGTCAATACTGATGCCGGAATAGTTGCTTTGTAACCTTCAGCTACTGAGATTTTTACTTTATATGTACCGGCTGCAAGCGGAGGGATAGTGACGGTCTTGGAAAAGGTGGTCGTATTTGCAGCAAGGGCAAATTCCTGACTGACTGAACCAAGTGCCGAACTCACGCCGACAACGGTAAGCTTTGCTTCAGGAGACCGCAGTTTTTTCCCGGAAACCGTCAGTTGTATAGCCTGACCAGATACGGGAGTTGCCGGAGATGTAACCGCTTTATTTTGGTATGTAACCCACAGGTCATAAATGGTTGAGGTATACGCTTTACCGTTTATTTGTGACGTGATAGTAGGAAGATTGCTGTTCTTCGGTGACGCGATAGCCCTAAAAGTATAATCAGTGCCCTGTACTAAGTTGTTGCATTTATATGCTTTTCGTCCGCTTATGCTGGGATCTGCGACACAATCAGTAATTTTGGTAGTCGTATTCACCTTATATGCTGCAACTTTCGGTGCATTGTACGTTGAAGGCAATGCGTCTGATTCATTCAAACTAACACGGGTAAAATACGGAGCAACAGTAAATGTCGTTGAAAATTTGTTGTTGCTTTCATTTGATTCAATAACCTTGTTTTGGGAGTCCACATAAATGCTCATTGTTTTTGATCCCGATGACGGAAATGTGAAGTTATAAGAAGAGATACACGTTCCGCCGGGAGCAAGAACCGTCGAGCCGTTACAGGTATTATCGCCTGCAATTGTACTCGTCCCTCCTGACTGGTTGGTATAAATATATGTCCCCGGTCCCGATGCTTGCCCCTGATTTTTGACGGTGAATTTTATATTAACGGATCCTCCAACGACTTTATCTGCAGGGGTGACCGCAATCGGTCCGGATATAGTCAGGTCTGCCTGAGGCAAAAATGAACAAGGCATATTGTACAGTTCATCGAAAAAGAAGACTGTTTTGGGATATGACTGACAGGTCATATTGCTAACCGTACATCGATATCCGGGAGAACATCCGCTTCCCTGACAATTACCACAGTACTCAAAGCGTGTGGTGCTCCCGGTCGTACAATGCTGCACTCCTGGACACATCTGGACTACGGGAGTAGACGGTTCAGGAGCACAATTATTATCATCTAATTTAATGCTTTGTGTCGCACTCCAACCGGACTGGTTATTCAAACCGTCACGAGAACGCACGCGGGCATATACGGTAGTTCCTTCGGCAAAAGTTGAAGCTGATACATTTGTAACTGAGGAAGACCAGGTATTTGATGCACCGCTTAGGGTAGTTGAGAAACTTGAAGATGTTGACATCTGAGACCAGTATGGTGAGGATGATAAACCGGTACATCCGACATCGGCAACACGCCCCCAATAATGCCCGACCTTATATCTCTTTGTCCCGTTTTGTGTTGTGGAGTACACACAACTCAGTGAACTCTTGGTCGGAACATCCGGTGCCTGACCGTCGACACACACAGTCTTGCTGACCGGACTTGCCGTACAGTTAAACTGTGTGGAATCTCTGTATCGGTAATCGACCAGATTTGAGGGACGACACTCAGCGATTGCATCATTCCAGGCACGACAATAGATAGTATTTACGCCGTTATCAGAACTGGAAGGTGTCCATTTACCCGTAATTGATCCTGTTTTTGTTTGGTTCCCGGCCCCACCAAAACTACTGTAAGTTATGCGCGAAAAATTATTACGGAATATTTCTCCTCCCAATTCTCCGTTTGTTGAGGAAAAAGAAGCAGGAATCGAGTATGTCGTTCCTGGTTTCATATTGGAAGGGATGCTTCCTAGATTACAGTTTGGCACACATCTCAGACCGTTTACACGTACTCCGGGACTAAAACTGCCGTCTGATCCCCGTGAATGGATCCAGACATCATATGTTCCGTACGGATCAGTATTGAAAGTATAAGAAGTTGTAGATTTTGAAAGATCGATACATGAGTTTCCCGGACCGTCCGGATCTTTTGATGCACATGCATCCCATGTAGTCCCTTGCTTGTGCAATCGTAGGGAATAGGATGCGGCAGACGGATCGGGGCTCCAGGTCAAAGTCGACCTGCCGCTTGCCGTACATCGGAACTTCACATTGGTAGGATCGCTTGATATGGCATAGGAGGATTGAGCAGCAAGAAGAAAAAGCAAAATCGTGCTAATGAAAGCCAGAATTAATTGTAATTTCAAATCAAAAAGAGATACTCTCTTCATATATTCAGTTTAGCAAAAATTGTCTTAATACGTACGGCTATTCACTGATAAACGATATATACCAAATGGCATAATCAAGTAAATTTGTCCCTCCGAATTCATCAAAATCTGTATATTTGCATCCGCGATCTATCTCCAGAACGTGTTCTATATAAAAATTTTTCCAGCAAATAAAATCATTTCTTTCGATTATTCCGTTGCAGTCTGCATCTCCTTCTCCCCGCCTGGCACACAACTGGGTTTCTGTCGGCTCAGGGGTAACGGTGGTTTCAATTACCGTTGGTGTAGGAGTATGTACTTCTGACGGAGATGGTGTGTATGTTGCCGTCGGAATTGGTGAGCTGCTTGGTGTAGGCGTAACTGTGGGCGTTGGGGTCCGAGTAGGAGTCGGAGGCTGTACATCGGTCGGTGTCGCGCTGGGACGAGTTGTGGGAGCAGGAGCACTTCCGCAGGAAAATGTCATCGGTTCAATTGCCTCAGACCAAACATTTCCTGATGCACTATGAGCCCAAAATCGATATATAGCACCTGATTCAATCGGCAGTTCAACTTGTTGCTCAGTGACGGTCATACATACATCACCATCATTGTCACATTGATTGCTCCAGGAAGGACTGTATGCATCAAGACGGATTTCATATCTTCCCGGATCTGTTCCGTCACTTGTTTGCCATCCGATACGTACTTTCGAATTATTTTCCAAACATTCATAATGATACCCTCTCGGAACCGGGAGATTACAAATAAAATCCGTACCGTCCATAGCGGCACTTGAACCGTCAGAGTTTGCGGCATGAACCCACCAGTTGTAAGGGACTTCCGGAGTAATCGGAACAGTTACTTCAGTCTGGGTAGCGGTGCGGCAGACGTCTCCGGGGTTCGTGTTTGAACAGGAACCCGTCCAAGATCGAGGCTTTGCATCAAGACGGAACCAGTATTCTGTGGTATTGTATGTATTGAACCATTTCAGAGTTGCAGTACTGTTTTTCAGATCACAGGCATAGTGAGGGCCTCTGGGTGTAGGCGGTGCAGCAGCATATGCACGAGAGGAAGAAATAAGAAATAAGAATGACGTAATACCTACTCCTAGAATGAAGTAATAAACTCTCTGCTTGTTCATGTACCATTATCATACCACTTTAGGGCTCTGAAAGTAAATCAACTTTGTATTTGACATTGAGTTAATTCCTGCGTATAATCCTCACGTACTATGTCAGATAAAACCAAACACAAACCTTCTGTAACACTTGATAACTTACCGGATCTTTTGACTATAAAAGAGGTCTCCGAACTCTTGCGTGTCTCCCCTCTCACAATTAAGCGATGGGGAAAGAAAGGGAAGCTTCCTGCAATCCGTATCAACTCACGCGGTGACCGCAGATACAAAAAAGAAGTGATTCTCCGACTTCTGGGAGAACAGGAAATGGAAGAGTAATATTATTGCGCTGATCTGATTTCCATACCGAGTACTGCCTGCTTCAGGATATCCCGAACTTCAGGAATTCCAAGGACATTTGCTAGCTCTGTCGGATGCAGTTCTTTATTGCGGAAGAAAGCCGCCAATACTCCTTTATAGAAGCTGGTATCACGCTTTGTCAGACTGAAAAGACTCAGGGCATTGTCATTCACTGCCCTTTCATATTCATGCATGTAGTGCATGGCATGAAAATCATCACGGATGAAGTCTTCAAGTTTTTCAGCTAACAGTCTTCTGGCCGGACTGTTTCTTTGGCAAATTGCTTTTGCAAACTCCAGATTGCGGCTGGCAGATTTGAGGAGCACGTTTGAGTCAGATTCATATGCCGGGATATCCGACATCCGGTCCAGTGAGGTTGTCAAAATACGATCAAACTGAGCCATCTGTTCTCTTGAAAAAGATCGGAATATCCCGGGTTTTTCCATATGCTTTAGTGTTTCCGTATCCTGTAAAAACTCACGATACCACGGCTCGGCATTGTTTTGCTCTCCTGCCTGAAGAATCTGCTTCATATCTTCAGTCACTTCTTGTGCTTGCGGTTCCTGTTTCTGTTGAGGATTTCCCTGTTCGGCCATAGCAGCCATTCCAAGCGCTGCTTCTGCCAGCGGATTTCCGTCAGATTCAGGTGTTTCGACAGTCTCACGGGTCTTCGGTGCTGTTTCTTTCAGATAGTCATCATAGGCTTGCTCTATATCAGTCCTATTGTTGGTCTTAACATACAGCATAAATCGCTGAAGCTCCGGTCCGCGGAGTTCAATAGTATTTTGTGCGATGAATTTGGATACTGCCTGTTCATAATCTGTTACCGGTTCTGCTGGCTTTTCCGGATGTGTTTCCTGATCAGCATCAGTCCCGGCCTCTGCAGCATCTGCATCGGGTTCCGCTGTCTCTGGTTCTGAATGTTCAGTCTCTGTATCGGGTACTTCCGAATCAGGAATGATGGTAGGTATTTCTTGATCGTCTTCCTCACCTGCTCCATTATCAATAGTAGCCTCTGCAGCCTGAAGTTGAGGTTCCTGATAATTCTCCTGTGCTGCCTGGAATTCCTGTTGATAATCTGCCTGTGCTTGCCTCAATGAAGCTTGCTGTGCTTCGGGAGAAGGCAATGGGAATACTGCTTCCTGATCTGTTTCTGATTTTCCTTTTTTGCCGACACGTGTACTTAGTTTACGAATGATATTAAGACCTTTCTCTATCCTAACCTGTATCCCAGTTTTTTCCTCCTTACGTTCAGGAGAAACTTTATCTACTTTCCTCTGACTGATATTCCATCGCTCTTCCTCAACATAATCAGCCAACTTCTTTTTTACATGATCCATATCATCAATCACTATCTTTTGCTGTCCGTTTTCTTCTACAAAATGGTAATCCACATGTCCGCTTCGATTTTTCAAAACCAGTCTGCCTTGATCATTCCAATAATAGTCATCTTGTGTGAGTTCAAAACTAGCAAGTGCCTTTACGAATTCATCAGAATCCTGACTAAGTCCTTTTTCGAAAATCAGTTTATTTAGAAAAAATTCATGATTTCTTAGTCCTATGAAAGAGAGTGCTCTTTCTACCCGTCCTCCCCAATTGTGATGTTTGTACCAAGGATGCTGTATAGTCTGGTTTATTTCCGCTTCAAGAAATTCTTTGCTGACTTTTTCCGGATCAAACGCTTCACCTTGTAATTCTGTCCAATTTTTATCGTATATGTCCATTTCTGCCCATGTATCCCAGTTATGAGCAAGAGTCACACCTGTTTGTAAATTCTTCAGTTCACGACGGGGGTCAGTTTCCAGCCATGCTTTATGTAAATACGGGATAGTTGTAGCGTCACCACCTCTTGCGTAGTAAATTTGTCCTCCCATTTCGCCGTCTGCTCCATTGTCCATATACGGACAAGGTCCCCCGATTGAAGCTAACGTTGATCCGCGAAGTATTGTATTTCTGCCGTGGGTCGCATGATTGTATTCAGTGTTCTGAAGCTCAAGATACGAGTGAAACCTTTTCGATAATAACAACTCCGGAACTCTTCTATATCCTTCCGGTGCCAGATCAATTTTTCCGACTGCACCGTCAATTTTCTTAGCTTTCCCGCCTGCAGCTTCCTGATCATTCTTTCTGAAGAAATCAATCACGTCTCTTATATAATGAGGTGACATTCTGACCAGATCAATATCGTTCGTGAGGATCAAAGGATCTTCCTGGGCGGGATTGTCCCTTTCTTCAGCCCGTTTTAAAGCTATATCATATAACGGTTTAATAATCTGTCCCCATAATACTCTTTCTTCAAATTCTTCCTTCATGAC
>CAYMVU010000048.1:0-7761 GCA_964394215.1 uncultured Gammaproteobacteria bacterium | reverse complement strand
AGATACCGTCTCTCTTCTCAGCAGATGATTTCTCGCATTCAACAAGAATGCCACAAAATGCTCCTTTGAGGCAGATTTGATATCATTCAACTGCATCGAAACATCCGAAGGAGAATTGACGATAACGGGTTCACTTGTCTTTGTATCATATACCCGTTTGCCTATTTCAAAAGCGGCGGCAACTGAAGACGCCTTACTTTCTCCTAACCCCTCATATCTTTCCATTTCTTCAAGCGACATGCGCGAAAGCTGCTCCAGCTTACGATGCCGTAAAATTTTTTTGGATAGTTCAAGCACATCATGCTTAACCGTACCTGTTCTGAGAACAAGCGCAAGTAATTCATGATCTTTCAACTGAGATGTTCCTAATCGTTTCAGCTTTTCCCGTGGTCTGACATGCAAAGGAAGAGTGGTAATTTTCATATGTAATTACACACATAATAACATATGTATACCCATCTTTCTTGTCCGTGTATACTAAAGGTGTGAGAAACCGCATTATCGCACTCCTATTTCTGATTGCTCTTTTGATTGTTCCGTTATACTCCTCAGTCCAGGCACAGCGAATAGCAGAATGTGATGCATGCGGATACTGCAACGGCCGAACACCTCCAGAGAACTGGGCGTCATGTGCAGAGTGTCTTTATCCGGTGGAATACGGCACAAGCCATGATCCCACAGCAAATTTGACACTTAAAATCAATGAGGATCGGACAGCTGAAAACTTCAACAAACCTCCAGTACCGGCTGCAGGAAAATACTACACTCAACTGGGTTGTCTGAATACTGGAATAGGCTCTTTTACCAACATCAGTGCCGGCGGAGGAGTTCTCAACTTCCTTTTGAACTACCTCATTTTTCCGATTGTCGGCGTACTGGCTTTTATGACTATCATTTACGGGGCTTTCCTCCTTGTGACGGCACAGGGAGACCAGTTCAAAATTGCTCAGGGAAAACGAATGATTACGAGTGCCGTCGTCGGCCTGCTCTTTACCTTCTCTGTAGTGTTGATAATTAATATGATCGGAGCAAACATCCTAAGAATCCCGGGGCTGACGCAAGATGAGGCAACGCAAGACTTCGGGAAAATAAAACTTGCCATCGAAAAACTCAGTAATGAAACCGGCCAACTGCCGAATCATCTTGATCCGAATATCTGTGTCCACAATCCTGAAGTCTTTATCGATAGTCCGCGCGCCGGTCTGATTGCGACTGACAACACATTTCCCGGATGGAACGGCCCCTATCTGACTGATGATGATGTGACGGATCAATACGGTACGGCATATTATCTCGACTCAGATTACCGTTGCCGTCCTGACGTGAAGGGTTGTGAGACTGTGAATTTTGAATACAATAAATACGATAGAATTACCGAAGGAAAAAGTAAGTTTGTTCGTGCAATCGTATCATTCGGAAAGGATAAAGAATCTAATTACTGCAATATCACCACACAGTACATTTGTCGCGATAATAATCGTGCCTGTCAGCCTTTGAATAGCAATACCTGCCGGGATGACAGTAATCAGACATATACGTGCAATAATATTGCAGAACGTACCTGTCCCCGCACCGATGCAGATAATACAGTTCTAGTTTTATGCGGGTGGTAACAGTATGCCAAAATACTTAATATATACCATAGTACTTCTCACTCTCCTCACCGGGGCAGCTATTACTTTTCTCGCCTACAACACCTACAGGAATTCTTCTCTTCCCCCGGGATGTCAAAAACATATTATTCCGACCTTTGGTGGTTGTTTTGCTAATTTTTCGATTCAGGATATTAAACTAAATCCGGAAATCAGTTGTCTGGACGTTATCGGTGAAAACTGTAATACCCCCTCCATTTATGTCAAAAATAACTGCGGAGAGGATATCATTGTAAATGATATAACTATTCCCAGTGAAAATAAACGATGCAGCACTAATTGGCAAGATTTTTATATAGCAACAGATCCTCAACACAACACGATTATTCAGACGGAAAAAACTTGTATTGATGTCCAACAAGATGTGAAAGTAGATGGCATAATTGACAGCAAACCGGTACAGATTATCATTTCAAGTAAAAAAAACAGTTTTAAAAATATCCATGAATATATTCCACCTGCATTTAGTTCCTGTCTGAGAGTATCCGGATTTGGCGGAGAAGATTGTCAATACGTTAAAATTGAGTATTCCTGCGATGTTCCTTTAGAAATCGGAAATAGGACGATCAATCCGAAAGAAGAGACCTGTGTTATTGAACCCGGAAAAGAGATCGTTGCCAGTCATGAAATCGCACCGATAGAAGATTCTAGACAGAGTATCTCCGGTTTTTGGAAAGAACAACTATTTACTATTGGCTACACCGTAACAAAAAAACAGTGCAACTAATAGTAAGTATGGTCGGGACGGCGAGACTCGAACTCGCGACCTTACGCTCCCAAAGCGTACGTTCTAGCCATCTGAACTACGTCCCGAATAATGACCCTTATTGTATCAGCTTTACCTCCGTTTGTATAGATTCTTCCCTTCATAATGTACAATGAATAGTTATGGTAAAAAATGTTAAGCTGTGGCAGCTCTACGTCTTCCCATTCTTAGTCATCCTGACGATGATGTTCTTTGAGTTATTAAAGACCGAATACGCACAGAGACTTCCTTTTGAGACAATCGCTGAAAATACCAATGCCTTGGCAGAAATCGATTTTCGAACTATGGAGCAGGCCAAGGTTGTCCGCGTCATCGACGGGGATACGATCGAGCTTGAAACAGGAGAAAAAGTACGATATATCGGAGTTGATACCCCTGAAACAAAACATCCCAACAAGCCGGTACAGTGTTTCGGACGAGAAGCTGCACAGAAGAATAAGGAACTTGTTGAAGGAAAAGAAATACTTCTTGAAAAAGATATCTCAGAAACCGATCGATACGGGAGATTACTGCGGTATATCTATCTTCCCAATCCAGAGGCGACAGATGAAGCAATTTTTGTGAACGAATTTCTTATCGAGCAGGGATTTGCACAGGTCATCACCTATCCCCCGGATGTGAAATACCATCCGCTCCTTCTTCAAGCTCAAAAACAGGCACAATCTGAAGAAAAGGGCTTATGGGGCACATGCAACTAATCTTTGATATACCAGACAGCAAGAAGAGTTGTCAAAGGAACCGCCGATACTATCCCGATACTACTGACCAATGTACGAACAATTTCCGTAGCAACGATCTCCATATTCATCACATCAGAAAGCGTTCCGAACTGGGAACTTGAAAACAGTACAAAAAGCGGAAGTGATGCACCGACATACACAAGAACTAATGTATTTACCAGCGATGCAATGTGATCGTGTCCGACATCCATAGATTCCCGAAACAGCTCCCACCTCGAGAACTTCGGATTCGCTTTTTTGAGCTTTGATACGATTGAAGTCTGAGATATTGTAATATCGTCCAAAACCCCCATCGCCCCAATGATAATCCCGGCAAGAAGAAGTGCCTGAATGTTGATAGTATCTCCCTGCTGTGCCGTTATGAAGCTTGCTTCCTCTGCCGAATATCCCGTCAGTTTTGCCAGATTTACAAAGACAACGGCTAGAATGGCAGTGAAAACCAGTGCCAAAAAGGTACTTATGACAGCGATCGTCGTTTTCCGTTTGATGCCGTGTGAGATATAAAATGTGATAGGGATAATAAGTAGCGAAGCAAACAATGAAATCAGTATCGGATTATTACCGAGAAGAATCTGCGGTACAATCATCTGTGCGATGATAAGAAACGAGAATGCCATCCCGAGAAATGAAAAGAATCCTTTCTTGCGCCCTATCACAACAACAATTCCCAAGAAGAAGACGAATAATGCGGCAAGCGGCCACAGCCTGAACTGATCGACAATGATCACCTGCTCGCGACCTCCGGGGCCTTGGATAAAATCTACAAGAACCTGATCCCCCTCATGCAATCCCTGATTTTCGATCTGTTTATCATCAAACTGCAGCACCTGCAACTGTTGTCCTGTAAGCTTACCCTCCTCTATCTCCACAACAATATTACCTGAGGAGACTTCGGTAATAGTCGCACGAATCGGATCCCTTGTTTGTGCATGAGCAGGTATTGCCATCAATACACTCCACAGGAGTAGAAAGATGATAATATGGCTTAGGATACGTTTCATACGGATTTATGCGTCAACTCCGACAGCTTCTGAAATATTTTCAAAGCCGTCTTCTTTCATCATATCGACAAGTTCGTGATTGATTTGTGAAATACGCTGAGGCCCCTCAAAAATCATACCTGTTATCATCTGTACCAGTGTCGCACCGTATCTGATCTTACGATAGGCATCTTCAGCCGTGAAAACCCCGCCGCAACCGATGATGACAAACCGATCACTGTATTCTCGATACGCCAGCTTGATCAGCTCATTTGAGCGCCTGAAAGTCGGTTTACCGCTGAAGTTCCCTTTCCCTGCTTTTGAAATCTCATCCTTATGAAATGATGTATCTTTTCTGTCTTTTTGGAGATTTCCGAAAATTACCCCGGTTACATACCTGAATGAAGCGATTGTTTTCAGCATTTCTTTCACTTCTTCATCGGTTTTTTCAATCGGCATTTTGACAAACAAGGGTTTCTTCACCTTCACTTTTTCTACGGCCTTCAACAGTTTTTTCAGATTTTCCGGAGGGTACAGGGTGAGATTTCCTTTCAGATTCGGACAGCTGATATTCAGTTCGTAATAACTATTTTTTACTTTTGACTTTTCAAATTTTTTAAACGCATGGATGATGTCGTCGATAGCTTTTTCCAACGTGTTCGTTTCTTCCGTATTTGTCCTTCCGACACTTATACCTACCGGAAATTCGAACTTTTCTCCTTCAAGTTTTTCAATAATATGATCTGCTCCGGGATTACGAAATCCTTTATTAACAAGAAGAGACTGCGATCGTGGTAATCTTCCGAGACGGGGGGCTTCGTTTCCCTCACATCGGTTATTGCTGATTGTTCCGACAGTCTGAAAACCATATCCAACAGCCGGCAAGATCTGAGTAAATACCGCATTGTAATCATACCCGGCGGCAAGGCCGATCGGATTGTCAAAACTGATCTTCCCGACTTTAACTCGCAGCATCGGATTTTTGTATCGGAAAAAATGAGTGAACAATGCACGTATCACGGATACTCTGCCGAAAATCGGTCCCCAGAACATAGCCTGATCATGTATGAATTCGGCAGGAAAGATAAAGAAAAGCGGTTTAATGATCAATTTATACAGAAATTCAATTTTCGCAAGAACAAATGAACGATACTCTTTTTGAAATCTCATCCTGACAACAATATACAGGAACGTACTTGTTACAGCCGACAATAAGCAATATTGACACAACGCACCAATAACTCCTACTTGAATATATACAAAATAGAGTGAAAAGATAAATCCCACCGCGGTTTGAAAGAAGAGCAGTCGTTTATAGAAACTGCTTTCTGATGCAAATGACAACCAAGCAAAGTAGCCGATAGCTGCGTACTGAAGTATCCCCCAGAGTGCCAATGGAATACCGAACATGACAGAGTACTTGCTCTGGAGTACCGTTCCGCAATCTGAGAATAATCCCACACCGCATGCTACAATGGGTTGGAAAAAGTGTTCGTATGTGAGGTAGGTAGCATCCAGGAAACCGATAATTACTGCAATAATGATTGCAAGTTGAAGATTGTTATGGAGTTTTGACATGTCTTATTGTACCACCAATTCGCAGCGGATTTCGCTATTCTTGAGCGTGTGATTCGACGAGAAGCTTCGTGATTAAACTCTACATCGATAACACTTATCTCTATTTGTATTTCTTTACTATATGTCTTGCAACCTGAAGGCCTTTATCGACTGCATAGTTCGTCCCGCGATCCCAGGGATACACTTGCTGCATGTTTGCCAAATACATATGTTCTATAGGAGTATCAAACGGAAGTACTTTTGTTGAAAATTTTCGGGTTACTATCGGCTGTGCAAAAGGCACTTTAAATACCGTCATATCTATGACGGCTTTTCGATAATCAGGATTCAATTTTTTAAGATACGGATCATATATTTTCAGAAGCTCGTCAGGAGATTTTGTGAAATACTCATGATCATGAGGCAAATAGTTACCGACATACACAATGTGTCTATTATTGTAATGTGATTTGTTGATAAGATTCGTATGCTCAACAACCGCCAAAAACGGATATTTCTTTTCGCAGATACTAAGCCAGTAAACATCGCTCTTAAAAAACGGCTTACTCATTTCAAGAACCATATTGACTGCTCCTATACCCTCAAAAGACAGAAGCTCATTGTGATAATCCTCAGGCAGATCCGGTGTCATTTTCGAAAACAGAATATTCGGCACTGTGACAATTACTGCATCATATTCATATTGTTCTCCGTTGATCTTAACAACTGTTTTATCGCCCTTTTTAGCAAGTTGATGTGTCGGTGTACTATAACGGATCACGCCACCACGCTCTTCAATTTTCTCTGCCAAAACCTCCACCATATTCTGAAATCCTCCCTCCGGATATCCAAGTTGGGGAGATCGTGCTTTCACCCGAGCCCAAAACCACGCAAGAGAAATATCTTTATAGTACGGTCCGAACTTCGAAATCATCAACGGTTCCCATAACATCTGATACGCATTCTTCCCCATTTTCTCCAAAAGCCATTCATGAGTTTTGTACTGTTCGATTTCTTTCCAATCAGCAACATACCGCAGATAGGCAAGCACCATACCCATTCGGATTCTTTCTGCAATGCTCAGTTTGGGAAACTCAAGTACTTTCAGAGGTGAATCAAGTTGATATATGTCACCATCAACCAGTGATGATGTATTCGGACGATAAAACCGGAACTCGACACCAATCTGTTTTGCAAGCTCGCGAATCGCCGTATCTGATGTAAATATATGATGATAGTGTTTTTCAAGAGCCCAATCCCACTCATCATTTTTGTATCCTATGGCCAGTCCTCCCGGTTCGGATTCCTTTTCGTAGATGGTAATGTCAATATTTGATTTTTGTAGTTCGTAAGCTGCTGTCAGACCGGTAAAGCCTGCCCCGATGATTGCGATATGCATTTCATAATATTACCAGATAAACATCAAACTGCATCACAAAAGCAAAATGTTACAATAACACTGGTATGACTAAGCGACAAAAACTTGATGTACTTGCAAAACAATTTGATGATTGTACTGAGTGTAAACAGGAAACAGTCGGAAAACTTGTCTTCGGAGAAGGGAATCCCGACGCAGAAATCATGTTTGTCGGTGAGGCACCGGGTAAACAGGAAGCAGTAAGTGGTAGACCGTTCATCGGTCGCTCGGGCAAACTCTTGAGATCAATGATCCGCAGTATCGGGCTTGAAGAGCAGGATGTGTATATCACCAGTCCCGTAAAATATCTCCCGAAACGGGGAACACCAAGTAAAAAACTCATCGACCATTCCCGTAACATGTTTTTGAAACAAGTTGAGATTATTAATCCGCGCATACTCGTACTTCTCGGAAAAACTGCGATAACTGCAGTGCTTGAAACGGAGATTCCCGTATTGAAGGGACACGGCACCGTTATCGAAAAAGATAATCGGAAGATTCTGATCACACTTCATCCTGCAGCTGTTCTTCGTTTCCCCAAAAAATATAGCGATCTTTTTACCGAAGATTTCCATAAACTGGCATCCATTGCACGCACTCCTTGACAACTGTTTTTCTTTCTAGGTATTATGAAGTATGGCATTAACAA
>CAYMVU010000047.1:0-7797 GCA_964394215.1 uncultured Gammaproteobacteria bacterium | reverse complement strand
GTCTGCTACATTTGACTTTCCGCCCAAAAGCAGAACATGAAGACCTTCTTCTTTCACATTTTTCACAATCATTTCCATCAAATCCACCCCTGATAGCCGTTCACCTACCTCAATTCCCAAAAAGGAGCCTCCCAGAGCTATACCCACTCCGTCGACAATCTGAATATCGCCTTGAGACAGTACAAACCTAAAATGATCATCGTTCTGTGCGATCATCACATTTTCCGGATTGAGTGAGACAATATGGAAAAATGCGTACGGATTACGCATGTACATATCGATTCGCTCTAGGATCTTTTTTCTTGAGAGCGGCTTTATTACAATATTTAAGAATTTTTTCTCCATTATCTGCAGTTTAATATTTATAAGATTAAAAAATTAAATAAATTAACACTTTTGTTCAATTTTATTGAATATAATAATAACTATTATAACAATACATCTATTAATCTTTACCGGTTTTAACCGATGATTATAAATTTTATTATATTTTACTTTAACTCCTGTCCTATAAGTAATCTTTTTCTAATTTTTATATCTTTCAGAGATAGATCCCCTCATTATGGGATATATTTCCTAACTACTTAATTGCTTTTTTATAGCTGTCAAGGTTTTCAATTGCCATTCCAATGCCCCGTATCACACAAAACAAAGGTTCTTCTACTACAAATGCCGGAACGCCAGTGTAATACGTGACATATTTATCGAGATTATTTAACATCGAAGAGCCACCTGATAACACAATCCCCTTTTCAACAATGTCTGCTGCCAGCTCAGGCGGACTTTGCGCCAGCACTTCCTTCACACCTTCAATTACCTGCTTTAGGGGTTTTTGTAAAGCCTCATTTATACTATCTTCCCCGACATCAAGAATTTTAGGAAGCCCGGATTGAGTGTCTCTTCCCTTCACCTCAAGTCTCCGGAGCTTCTTTCTCTCATCTTCATTCAACTCACCAAGATGAGCATTTCCGATTTTCATTTTTATATCTTCTGCAGTTCTCTCTCCAATATGCAAGCTGTGCTTCTTTCGCATGTGAATTAGGATGGATTCATCAAACTTTGTCCCTGCGGTACGAACAGTCTTGAAAACGACAAGCTGTCCCAGTGAAAGTATGCCGATCTCAGCAGTTCCGCCACCAATGTTGACGATCATGTGGCCTGAGGGCTGCGAAATCGGTATTCGTGCTCCGATAGCCGCTGCCAACGGTTCTTCTATGAGATAAACATCTGAAGCGCCTGCTTGTTTACATGCAGCCACAACTGCGCGTTTTTCAACCTGAGAAGAGCCGCCGGGGATGGATATCATTACTTCGGGCCAAAACACTCTTCCTTTGAGTGCCTTACGCAAGTAGTATGTTATCATAGCGGAAGTAGTTGTAAAATCTGCAATAACTCCCTCTTTCATCGGTCTGGCAGCTATGATAGTGTTTGGCGTTCTTCCGAGCATCTCTCGCGCATCTTCCCCCACAGCAAGCACCCGCTTATCTTCTTGAGAATAAGCTACAACAGTCGGTTCATTTAGAACTATACCTTCTTTAACGACATACACGACTGTATTTGCCGTTCCCAAATCAATACCAACTTTTTTTCGAAAAAACATATTTTGCTATAAAATGTAAGGAATACCCTTTAAGACGTTATTCGTGTGTTATTTATTGTATAATAAGCAAGGATAAAATACAGAAGAACCGTCAGAAATGATATATCACAATATATATTAAACAGATAAAAATACATCATGAAGATCGTAATCAACACAACTAAGCATCTGCTGCAGAGACTTGTCATTTTTACCATATTTGTCATTGTTCTCATTGCAGTTATCGCATATGCTCGAGGATATCGGTTTAACTTCCGTGAAGGGACAATCTCTTCAACCGGAATTATATCAGTCAATTCGAGCCCCAGGCCGGCAAAAGTATATGTAAACGGCGTGCTTCACGGTGCAACAGATACAAACCTTACTCTTCCTTATGGGAAATATACTGTTGAAGTAAAAAAAGAAGGTTACTCAAGCTGGAAAAAAGACGTATCACTGAAAGGTGAGCTCGTTATGAGTTTAAATGCGTTGCTCTTTTCAAAAAACCCCTCTCTGACACCGCTTACCAATCTTGGAATTAGTAAGGCCATATCTGTCGGAAATACTGACAAAATTATCCTGCTTTCTACAACAGGCGATCCAGAAAAAGACGGTATTTATTTGTTTGAACCAAGTAGCCAACCTCTCACCATTTTCCCTCCGCTCAAACTGCTCATGCTGCAGTCACTCCTTCCGATTGAACTGGATATGAATACGGCAGAGTTTGAATTTGATCCGAATTATCGACAGGCGATTGTGACATTTCAGTATACGCAAACGGAAGAACTTAGTGAAGAAACAGATCAGGTAAATACAATCTCCTACCTAGTCACACTCGATAGTCAAAATGTCGAACTGTTTGATATCACCAACTCAAAGGAAACTATCCTTGCAAGATGGGAAGCCGAAAAAAATAAAGAACTTCTGAAAATAATCGAGACACTACCAAAAAAACTCCAAAAAACAGCTACAGAATCTTTTTATTTAGTATCTCTTTCACCTGATGAGAAAAAAGTGATGTATATTGCCAAGCAAGATGATTCTCTACCGATCGTGCTTGATCCGCCGCTTATCGGAGCAAATCAGACCCCAGAAGTCAGAGATATTAAAAAAGGAAATCTCTATATTTATGACAAAAAAGAAGATAAAAATTTTCACATACCGCTATCTTCAGATATCGAAATCCCGACACCAATACCTTCCGTACCGGCATCAGATCCTTCAGATGATCCAATATCACCTTCAGTTTCACCGACACCAACCCCGCCGCAGATTCTGAACGCACCGCTCGTGCATAAAATTCAGCAAACAGTCCTCTGGTATCCCACATCCGATTATATTGCTGTCAAAGAAGACAAACAGATTGTCGTAATGCAATACGACGGAGAGAATAAAGAAGTGGTATATGCCGGTCCATTTCATCCGGAGTACTTCGGAATATCACCTGACTGGAATCTGATGGTAGTAATCAATCTCAATCCACAGAATAATCAATACGGAGATCTTTACTCTGTGGGAATACGCTGAACTATTCACTCACCCGTTCCGCAAAAACTAGCTGCCTCTTGAGAGTTGTCCCGGGAGGCCAGCATGTCTGAAGTGTCAGAAACTCACGATCAGTCTTTCTTGTCAAATACTCCACTTCTGTAGGATCAACAACCTCTTTTCCAGTAACCTTATACACATATCGCTGCCCCTTATAAAAGATGTTGATTTCGTCTCCTACTTCAAGTTTATAAAGCAGGTAGAAGACTGCATTGTATGTACCGACATTCCAAATATAATCAGTCGAATGTGCAAACATGAAAATATGGCCGCCCTCACCCGGGAAAGCTGTCCCTTCTGCATGAGCGACCCCTGATTGAAGTGCAGTCAGGTATGCTTCTTTATCCGTAACACTGACGTTCGGAAGAACTAACGAATTTGCTGCAATTTTCGGTATAACAATACCAAAGTTTGTATCCAACGGTACAAGAACCTCAAGTTTCGCATCCTTTGCTGCCTTCGACAACGATCCTTTTTCAGCATCAATAGAAAACTCTCTCGTAATCCTTTGTTCTTCACCCGGCGCTGCTACTACATAGGTTTTGTTTATTTGCTGTTCATATAAATACCTTACTTCCTCTCTGACGGGTTGATAAAATGTTTTACCTATAAAAAAGAGCGAAGAAAGAATCATAAAATTTCCGGTCGTACGAAGTATAAGCGTAAGGATGAAATCCTTTGTATAACGGTGTTTCATATATTGATTATAGTATCTTGTGATGCTTTCGAGGAGTTGAATCCCCAATTTCCTCCTGCCCAAATATGCTGTGCTGTTGAGAGGACTCGAACCTCCAACCTATCCCTTAGGACGGGATTGCTCTATCCAATTGAGCTACAACAGCATACGAATCGTATTGATAGCTACAGCGGCTTACGTCATGCTATATTGTATCAAAACTTGCCGCTTATAAAATCTAACAAGAACGGATGAAGGTTTATCAACATATGCAAGATTATACTGTAAGACAGGTTATTCCATTTTTGATATACCAGAACAAGGAAAAATCCTAATATAAAACTGCTCGGATACAATCCAGGATGAATATGAAACAATGTAAATACGACCGTTGAATAGATAATACTTATACGCACGCTGTAATTTTTCTTTAAATAATTGTAAACGACACCTCTAAAGAAAAGTTCTTCATGGATCGGCCCAATAACGCTAAATGATAAGATTGCAATAACATATCCCCAACCGGAAAGATCAGTGAAACCTTCCCACTGATATGCAACTCCTTCGTCGATCGTATCCATGAACGTATCTCCAAACAAAAGAACCATCATTACAACCAATACTAACAGTGGAACACGTACCAGTACGGAAAGCGGTATGAGTGAAAACAGCTTTTTTATCTTCAACTTTTCATAAAAAAGCTCTTTTATTTGTTCTT
Source organism: uncultured Gammaproteobacteria bacterium (assembly GCA_964394215.1). GTDB lineage: Bacteria > Patescibacteriota > Microgenomatia > UBA1406 > GWC2-37-13 > UBA1450. Next base: position 3,279 of record CAYMVU010000047.1, on the reverse strand, counting down.
TTTTATACAGACGGAAGTAATATATTACCGCGATAAGGGTAAGCGTGTCCACAAGCAAGGCACTAGCCTGTTCATTCATTTCAGACAATCCGAATGTAAAGATGACAAGATAATAAACAAGATATAAAAGTGCAGGCACTAGCATATATGCTAGTGCCTGCTTAAGAATGTTCCAAAGTATACTCAGATGATACCTCATATTATTTCATTATCTCTTCTTCGACCCGAGAGTATGACATGAGTTCACCCTTTCTGAACCAGAGATCAACCTCAAATGATGCTTCTTCAGTATTGCCTGAGGCATGAAGAAGGTTTTTGATCGGGCGTCGTCCGGTGTTTGCCAGATAGGAAGAATCATAAGAGTAATCTCCTCTTATAGTTCCGGGAGCTGACATAAGAGGCAGCGTATGACCGACCATCTTTCTCACAAGCTCTACCGCATGAGGTCCTTCAAGTACCATCACGATTACCGGTCCGGCTGTGATCATATCTACTAGCCACTCACGGATTTTCAATCCGATTTCATGAGCGTCAGCTGAGCCGAATTCTTTTTCAGCATCGATACCAAGATCTTTATAATTTTCGAGTGTTTTTCCCCCCATCCCATTGATAAATTCCTCTCGGGATGCTGGATAGTGTTTATCGGCAAGTTCTCGCGAAACCATCATCATCTTCATTCCGACGATTTTGAGTCCAACCCGCTCGAAACGAGTTGTGATCTGTCCGACCAAACCACGAGCTACTGAGTCAGGTTTAAATATGACCAGTGTTTTTTCCATAACTACAATAATTAACTGATAATGAAGTCTTATTCTAACACAACTGTAATATACTGTCTTCTCTAATAGGCTTTTTCTGTCGGTTTACAATCAGCCAATCAAATTCGATATCTTCTTCCTCAGGGATCGCAATATGAACTGTAAAAGATTCGCCCGCAATTTTATCAGTCACAGTCAGCGGTGATTTTACAACGTTTTTTCCTGTTACAAATATCCTTGATGAATTTGTCACGGCTGTTGTTTTTACTATAACTTCATTATTTCCTGACGTGATAATTCCTTCCCCAGTACTTTTTGAATCTTCATTTTTCTCATCAATATTAAGCTTATCAACTGTCATAGAGCCTCGCACTACAATATTCCCGTCAGTATCAATAAGCACTTTCCCTCCCATTATCTCGAGATTACCAGCAGCTTGATCCTGTATTTTCAAAGGTCCGCTTATCGTGGAAATAATGGCAGAAGGAGTAGATATTTCATCATCAAAGCCTTTGATACTGAGTAAACCTGCCGTTATATTTCCCGTTACCCCGAGATTATTGATGTTTGTATCTCCGGTCACGGTAAGTGATGTCAAATCCAATTGATCACTCACGCCAAGCACCTCTGAAGTACCGGCATCCAAAGCAGCTACATCAGTTGCTGTCTGCATAGCAAAAATAGATTCAAGCTGAGATATACGATCCTGTAATCCGAGAATCACAGAGTTTATATCATATGTCATGTCCTCAATTGCTTTTACTTGATCTTTTGTTTTCTGAAGTGAAGCACTTGTAGAAGAATTTTGAGCATCCTGTATATTTATTACAAGACTTATTTGATCAAGCAAATCATTTTGAATAGTTGCCAATTGTTCATTCTGGTCAACAACAACACCTAACACTTCACCCATCTCGTTAATTTTAATACTAGCTTTGTCGACTGCAGATTGATTTGTCAAAATAAATGATTGCTGTTCTTTAATGGCTTCTACTAAGAGCCCTGCTGTTTCCCCGTAAAATAAACCATAATATCCATCTGATGGATTCTGCACAACAAGCTCAGGCATGACCTCAAGGACTTCTTGTGCAATCATCCCTGTCATTCTTTTTTGATTTGAAGAGTCAATCCAATTATACGTTACACCTCTCATTTTCATTACTTTTTCCAGTGCGTTATCAATTGTTACAATATTTTTTTTAAAACGTATATCAGAAGTAGCTGTAGTAAAGGTTCCATCAGATGTTTGATTTACTACATTTGCATAAGTAGAGCTCCCAATCGTTCTAATACGAGCGTTCCCATTTACATCAAGTTTCTGTGACGGAGTTGATACTCCCATGTCAATTCCAATATTACCCGATGAGGTTATTTCAAATCTTTTGGTCGTTGTACTACTTGTGCCTGAAGTTGCTAGGTAAATCATAAAATAAGGGTCTCCAGAAGTTCCTGTGTAGACCGCTGCTCTTCTATAAGTATCACCGCCCATTTGTATAGTTCCTGATCGAGTTTGCAATACGCCATCTACATCAAATAATTCCGGATCAGATAAGCCACTAAAGCTGGAAGCATATGATTTACCTACTGCTACATTCCCCAATATAAAGGAACTAACTCCGTTAATGGTAACTTGCTGTACACCAGATGGATCCCACAACCCAAGTCTGCCACCCAACGTAACTTCATGATCTATTGCAGCTAAATAATTAAGAGAATCATTGTCCTGAACATATATTGGGACATATCCGGGTCCTGGGGATTTTATTGCGAGTCGATACAATGATGCTGGATCCATTCCTATACCAATATTACTGTCAAAACGAGTATAACCATTCACTTGAAGTGCGTAAGATGGATTAGTTGTCCCGATACCTACGTTTCCACCTGCTAATATACTTACTCTGTCTGAACCAGCAGTAGCAAATCGAAGAATATCTGTACCTCCGCGATAAATACCCATATTGGTATCTGAAGACCAACTGATTACAGGGGCAGTGCGCGATCCGTTACTGCTTAATAAATAACTTCCAAAAGTAGATGTTCCTGATCCGGTCAAGCTCGTAAGTCCTGTATACGTTCCCGTAATCCTCCCGTCCGGTACTGTACCACTGCTCAGATTTGAAGCGCTCAATGACGTTAATCCTGACCCGTTCCCGGTAAATATTGAGGTCCCGATATTAATATTCCCAAATCCCGATGTAATGGAACCTGCGTTCAACGCTCCTGTACCGGTTATCCCGGTATATGAACCTGAGACTCGTGCTGATGCTACCGTTCCCGAACTTAAATTACTGGCATTCAGTCCTGATAATCCTGATCCTGTCCCCGTTATGATCCCACCCGTTGTCAATGTTCCGGTTAAGCTCAGACTCGTTCCGTTTGCAGCCCCGATATTCGGTGTAGTAAGAGATGGTGATGTACCGAAAACCAAAGCTCCTGATCCCGTCTCATTGGTCACAATCGCTGCAATTTCTGCTGAAGTATCGATTTCAGTTGATAAAATCACGTTCGTATCAAGATA
>CAYMVU010000046.1:0-7809 GCA_964394215.1 uncultured Gammaproteobacteria bacterium | reverse complement strand
TAGTAATTCCCGGCAATATTACACATTCTGCCGTTGTCGGAAAAGAAGGTTGCACTTTCTTTTGGGCAGAAAAATAATAAATGGATATTTTAATAGTATACGAGACATATTCCAGTTCTACAGAAACCGTTTCCGGTATTATTGCCAAACAGCTGACGCAAAAAGGACACACCGTCAATATAACCCGCATGAAAGACAACATGGGATTTATGAACGAAAAACATGACCTTGTGATTTTTGCTACTCCAAGCTGGTTTGATCGCGGTCAGGAAGGACAACCGCATATGGCTTTCCTGCAGTTTATGGATGAACACAATAATGATGATTTCTCAACCCTTTCCTGTGCGTTTGTCGGTTTGGGAGACTCAAGCTATGCTCATTTTTGTCTTGCTATTGATACACTGGAAGATTTTTTTACCAAACGGGGGGCAAAAAAAATCGCAGAAACATTGAAATTAGACAATTTTTACTTCAATCCTGATCAGGAAACACAAAAACTGACATCATGGATTGAAACAATTTCACTGCAACAATAGATTTTATCCCACTAAAAAAGGCAGCCTGACTATGTAGCCGGACTGCCTTTTTAATAATTTCGTTTTTAACGATAGAATACCGGTTTCTCGCTTTGCGGCAAAATAAGACTCATTCTTCGATCTTTTTTATTGATTCTCTCAATAAAGACCTTTACCTTATCTCCCATCTTAAACTCTTCCTGTCCTGAAAGCTTACTGACATGAATAAGTCCTTCAACACCGGGCTCAAGTCGTACAAAGTATCCATATCGCTCTTTTCTGACAATCTCACCTGTGTGTTCTTTTTCTTTCGGATACTTCTCCTCAATCTCTTTCCACGGATCATTTTCAAGTCTTTTTATGGAAAGATTTAGTTTCAGATCATCCTCATTCTTCTCTACTACAAGGACTTTTATCTTTTCACCCTGTTTGACATATACAGATGCATTGGTGACTTTTTCCCATGAAATTTCTGAGATGTGTACAAGTCCTTCAACACCGTTTACTTCACAGAAAATGCCGAATTCTGAAACGCCAAGAACTGTCGCTTCATATTCTTCATCAAGTTTGATTTTATCAAATCTCTCTTTCAGATCTTTTTGTGAGATGTTCAAAACGGCTGCTTTTTGTGAAACAACAAGTCGGTTTTTTTCTTCATCTACTTCAAGAACTTTTACTTTAATTCTCTGTCCTTCAAGTTTTGAGGGGTCATCAAGGAAATCTGTGGTAAGTTGGATCTTCGGGATAACACCGCGAATTCCCATAAAATCGACGAATACACCGCCTTTACCATACTCTCCGCAGATGACATCAATATCTTCTTCATTTTTCTTTTTCTCCTGTAGAATTTCCCATTTCCCTTTTTCAAAGAAGGTTCTCATGGATACAACCGGGAAGCCTTCACGTGATTCTTCAGAGATAATTCTGACATGAACTTTATCTCCCTCTTTCAGGTATGGAAGATATGTCGTGATTTCCTTCAATTCTTTTTCACCGAGAACAGCGTGTGCTTTTGCACCGACGTCAAACAACACATTTTTTTTGGAAAGTGTGAGAATGCGGGCATCCATTTCTTTTCCTTTTTGTATGTTTGACACTGCCTGATTTTGAAGCAGCGCTTCCATAGGATGAACCTCCTTTCCTGTTGTTGTTTGTGTTTTTGGTTGATTTTTTGCCATAAATATTTCTCCTTCCCCTTTTGGGGATAGGTTATTACTATACCACATTTTGGATAAAATACAACGTTTTTCCCGTAGAGAACGCTTTATTTATTGAAGTTTATCAAGCTTTGCTTTAGCCTCTTCATTTTTTTTAAGAAGAGATTGAAGAGTGTCAATTTCTGTTTGAGTCGTTTTTTCCATAACATCCGTAATAACCTGCTTATGCTTTGCATTGCTTTGATAGAGCTCTATCATGAAATCATTCGGGTATGAGCCGCCTTGCTCTTTTATCTCTTTAAGAAGTTCCGGGATGTGCAGAAACCGGTCTTCCCCCTTTTCGAGTTCTTTTATTGCCAACTGCTCTGTCCCCTTATTTGCAAGCTCAATAGAAGCTGCCATGTGTTTATCTGATAGATGAAGATACACAGTTGCCTTTTTGTAATTGTCCCTTGTTGTAAAAAGAAGAATATTATCGCGCAGTACCTTTACCAGATAAAGCGGATGATCGGGAAGCAACCCCGGATAAGGGAGCTGATAAATAACTTCCTTTTCTTCAATATTGATGGACTGTGATTGAGTAACGTTGTTAATCGAAGGAACAAAAAAAAGGGCAGATAAAAACGCAAGTACAATAATAACAAACTGTTTCATAAACCAATTAAATTTGTAAATAATAACCCCGCTCTTTCTAGAAAAAATCGATAGATCTAAAGCGGGGTTATATTTACGAGTTATTTAACTCTTCTTTTAAGACTTTTACCAGCGGTAAAGCCCGGTGTTTTTGTTGCAGGGATTTTGATTTCTGCACCAGTCTGAGGATTGCGTCCTTTTCTGGCTGCTCGTCCTCTGACGAGGAATGTTCCGAAACCAGTAACCACTACCTTTTCACCTCGCTCCATTGCTTCAGCGACTGTGTCAAAGACTGCATTGACTGCATCTTTTGCTGCTTTGGAGGTGAGTCCGGCTCTTTTTGCTACTTGAGCAATAAGGTCAGCTTTTGTCATGTATTATTTCACCTCCTTTCTTTGACTGTGTATGCTTCTACTCTCTTCAGCCATAGGCCGATCGTCTGATGGACGAAGATAGAGCGTAGGAGTAAGATATAACATAATCTCCTTTACAGCTTATCTCCTACTGGGCCTCTTGTCAATCCGTACTTAGTTGATCGTATTGCTACAATCTATATCAATTGTACTTTGCCGTCGCTTCAGCACGGTATTCCCGGAGCACTGTGATCTTTATCTGCCCGGGGAATACATCGAATTTTTTCTCCAATTCCTCTTTTAGTTTTGATGCCAAAATGGTCGCATCATCATCTGAGATCTCATCAGGTCTGACAATAACCCGAAGTTCACGACCGGCCTGCAAAGCATATGCTTCACGCACGCCTTTTTGTTTTGTTGCCGTTTCCTCGATTGTTTTGATTCTTTTCAGATATTCCTGAAAGTCTTCATGCCTTGCACCGGGCCGTCCTCCTGAGACAGCATCAGCAATATACACAATGATTGCTTCTATTGATGGGAACGGAATGTCTTCATGATGAGCTGCGACACAATCCACTACTTTCTTTGCAAAACCGTGTTTCTTCAACAGTTCTACACCGAGATCGACATGTGAACCTTCTTTATCAGTCACAACTTTCCCGATATCATGCAGGAGACAGCCGATTTTTACGGTATTTACATCTGCCTTGAGTTCCTGTGCTATTGCGATACCGATACGGGTTTCTTCAAGCGTATGAAGGATCATATTCTGACCGTATGAGTATCTGAATTTAAAGTGTCCGAGAAGTTTCACCAGCTCATGCGGTAAATTGAACACACCTACGCGATGAACCAAATCTTCACCTGCTTTATAAATCGTTTCGTCAACTTCTTTTCTTACTTTTTTAACGATTTCTTCAATTCTCTGCGGCTGAATACGCCCGTCTTTGATGAGTTTCTCCATAGAGACTCGGGCAATTTCACGACGGACTGCATCAAATGAAGATATCCGAATAACACCTTCTTCCTCCAAATCTACATCGACACCGGTGGCAAGTTCAAAAGCCCGTATATTCCGTCCGTCTTTCCCGATAATTCTTCCTTTGTAATCATCGCTCGGAAGCTGAATAACAGCAAGTGTATATTCAGAGACATAATCGGTTGCTCCGTAGCGCATGGAATCAACAAGAATTTCCTTTGCTTTTTCGGATGCTGTTTTCTGGATTTCTTCTTCTGACTCACGAATTTTTTTAGCGATTTCTCCTTTCAGCTTGTCTTCCCAAGCTGTAAGAAGCAGCTTTCGTGCTTCATCTTTCGTCATCTGAGCAATTTTTTCAAGCTTTATAATGATTGTATCTTTGGATTCTTCATATTCTTTTCTTCTTTTTTCGGCAAGCTGTTCCTTATCACGGAGGCTTTGTTCTTTATTTTGTACGGATTTTTCACGTTCTTCAATCGTCTGTTCCTTACGGGATAATCTCTTTTCAATTTCAAGGCTATCGCTCATGATTTTGCGGGCTTCTTTCTCAGCCTCCTGCTTGATTTTTAACGCTTCTTCTGTAGCTCGCAAGACTACTTCTTTTGCCTGCTGCTTTGCTTTAGTTATTTCTTCCTGTCTTTCCTGTTTAAAGATGGAATTAATGAATGACTTGAACATACTATTTGTGTGATGAAGGGATGGAAGTGGGTATGCGTTCGCCGAAATCTCTATTTATATACAGTATGCAGTAAAAATCTGCATCAGAATTAAGCTCCTGTTTCTACCGGGAGCTATGACTGTTTTATATTGCTGTAATAGGATAAAAAGATTTGTAGTCGCATACTAATATAAGATAAATTTTGTTGTTAACACCCAACTTCATCAATTATTAACCCTTCTATTGTACCTCTTCTTGCCTGTTTCTTCAATACAATCGTTTTAATCTGTGATTTTCTCAAGCTCTTCAAAAGCTTGTTTTGCAGTATCAAATGAAAATCCGCGTCGGGAAAGAAAATCGATCGCCCGTTTTTTTCGTTTGAGAGGTTCAAGATTTTTGTAGCGCGACCACACTTTCTTCAGGGCATCTTTTGCAAGAACATCTTCCTGTCGTGTGTTTTTCTCAAAATAAGAATCTATCTTACTTTCGGAAATTCCTTTCTGAAGAAGCTCTTTTCTCAAGGCATACTCACCCTTTGGTTTTACAGATGTTCGATATCGGACATATGATGTAATAAAAGCATCATCATCAAGATAATTTTGCATCCGCAATTCCTGCATCACTTGTTGAACATCATTATCCGATGCATGGTATATCTCTGCCTTTCTTTTCAGGTAATCTACCATTTCTTTTTCAGTTCTCTGACGAAGATAGAGATAAAAGTATGCTTTATTAAGTAACTTTTCTATCTGTTTTTTTGCCATATCCTGGTGGTTTATTCTGCTTTTTTCTCAATAGTTTCTGTTTTCTTCTTATTGATATCCAGCTTTTCATATACTTTCTTTGTCAATTCCTGTCTGAGTTTGTCATCCTGTTTCAGGGATTCCTTTGTTTGCTCCATCCCCTGGCCGACAACATTTCCATCATATTTATAGAATGCCCCGCTTTTTTCCAGAATGTTTTTTTCCGCAGCAATATCAACAAGAGATCCCAGATTGTCAACTCCCTCCGGCAGTATCGAGAATTCTGCTTTTTTAAACGGAGGAGCAACTTTGTTCTTGACGACTTTCACACGTACTCGGGCGCCGAGCACCTCATCACCTTTTTTGAGTGTTTGAATTTTTCGGACATCCATGCGGATAGACGCATAAAATTTAAGAGCCATTCCTCCCGGTGTTGTTTCCGGGTTACCGAACATTACCCCGATTTTCATACGAAGCTGGTTTGTAAAGATAATTGTTGTTTTTGATTTAGAAACAACGGCGGTAAGTTTTCTCAGGGCCTGTGACATAAGTCTTGCTTGAAGTCCCATTTGGGCATCTCCCATCTCGCCTTCGATCTCAGCACGCGGCACCAATGCAGCAACCGAGTCAACCACAATAAGATCAACTGCTCCTGAGCGTACCAATGTTTCGGTTATCTCCAGAGCCTGTTCTCCTGTGTCAGGTTGGGAAATAAGAAGTTCATCAAGATTCACACCTAAAATCTCTGCCCATGAAGGGTCCATTGCATGTTCAGCATCAACAAAAGCTGCTGTTCCGCCCGCTTTCTGTACCTGAGAAACAATGGAAAGGGTAATGGTGGTTTTTCCAGAAGCCTCAGGTCCATACAGTTCAATAATTCTTCCCTTTGGTATACCACCCACTCCAAGTGCGATATCAAGAGGAAGGATACCTGTCGGGACAGTCTCAACTGCAGTTGACGGTCCGTCTCCGAACTTCATAATAGATCCTTTTCCGAACTGTTTTTGAATTTGTTCGATTGCAAGATCAATCGCTTTGCTTTTGCCGCTTCTTTCAGGAGTGTCCGTTGTTTTTTTTACTGCCATATGTGTTTTCAAATAGTAATTGCACACATTATTGCAGACAAAAAAATAAAAATCAATCCAATGATTGCGTAATGATATAACAAAACAGGCTTTTCTTATTGAAGTCTTACCTGAATATTATTTTCTTCTTAAGTAGATACCTGCTGTCATAGCAGCAAGTGATAAAGGCAACACAAGTGTAGCCGCACCGGTTTCAGGAATCTGAGTGACGCCGCCTTTAGTGTCATTCCTATTAACGTAGGTAATTGTTTTTGATCCGTTGTTTGGAGTTCCCGTTTGAGATCCGTTTTCAACCACTTGAATCTGTACCGGAGTTGTTGTTGGTGTTCCGGAAAGAATTTCAACCATACTTCCTGCTTTTGTAGGAGTTGGTGTAGGCGTTTCTTCCTCATTATTAAAAAGGAAAGAAAATGGATTCCATCCCCTTTCTTCCTCCCCTGCTGGAGTAGCTGTAGGAGTGACAGTAACGGTTACGTTATTCCCGTCAGCAACGGTAGATTGCTGTCTTACGCGATTACTTATCCAAACAAAAATCAGGATTAATACTATAAATCCGAGGACAAGTGAAACAAGTTTATTAAATTCCATAGATTGTATTATATCATTATAGGATAGTGTTTGCAACGGTTTCTTACGAAGTTTTTACTATCGCAAAGCGTTTTCAGGAACCGTGAGCAAATGTATAAAGTACAACAGATGCTGCACCATTTTTTTTTAGTACTCTTGCTGCTTCCTTGGCGGTACTTGCAGAAGTGAAGATATCATCAACTAAAATAACTGTTTTTTTTAATATGCTCAATTTGTTTCTGACTGAAAAAGCATTTTTTATATTCTCGATCCGTTGTTTTTTCGTCGGGATCATTGCCTGAGGTTTTGTGTTTTTAACTCTCTGTAATACGTTGGTCGTTGTTATTTCAGTTTGCTTTGATAAGACAGCCGCGATTATATCTGCCTGATTAAACCCTCGCATTTTCTTTCTCAAAGGATGAAGAGGGATAGGCTGAATAATTGTGTTTGAGGTTGAGAATTTTGTGTAAATATCTGCTCTCCACCAATGATTCGGAAGGGTATCAACAATTTGGTTATAAATATCATACGCCAGATGGTACTTTATGCCTTTCACAATTTTCCGGGCAATTGCATTGTATCGGACCACGGATATTGCTCCGTCCAGGCTGTTTTCTTTATTACACCGATCATGTGTCTTTCCTCCCGGAGATTTATAAAAACAGTAGGGACACACATCTTGAAGCGTCGGTCGAATATCCTTACGGCAGGCTTTGCACAAGACTGATCCTAAGGAATTACAACCTATGCAATGCTTTGGAAATAAAAAATCAAGTAGCATACCAGATATACATAAGAGTATAACAAAATCCGTTTTCACTTCTGTTTGATATATTTTGACTGCTTGAAAATCCCTGTTTATATGTTTATTATTTGTGGATAAGTTATCCACATTTTATCCTTAATATTTAAACATGGCTATGTTGTCGTCTTTCTGGGATTCTTTTCTTGAGTCAATTGCCGAAAAAAAAGAAAAAAACCCAATCTTTTTTTCAATTTTGAAAGATGCGCAACCGGTCGAGATTAAAGGTGACATCCTGGTTCTCTCCTGCAGCAGTAACGGTGCTAAGAACTATCTGGACAAAAAGAAAGATGAAATCGAGGACCTCGTTTCATTTA
>CAYMVU010000045.1:5048-8281 GCA_964394215.1 uncultured Gammaproteobacteria bacterium | reverse complement strand
TGTAGGTTGTAGGTTGTAGGTTGTAGGTTGTAGGTATATCTTCTTAGTAGTATTTAATTCTCCTGCCTACCGTCCACCATCTACAGCCTATCGTTAATACGTCGGGGCAGCTATTTTGTAGATGGTTTCATTATCTTGATCAAGGCGCATCATGCCGTAAATTGTAGCATCAGCATAATGTTCCACTACATATGTGTCGATTTTGAGTTCCTGGTGAAAATATTGTTCAATACCCGGGACACCGGCGATTTTGCCGGTGAGTGCAATACCGTTTTTGAAAATGGCATCTGCGACCTCAGGCTGTGAACCCTCGATCAGTTCGCGTGTTGCGTCAATGACCTGGTGAAACTGACTGATCAGAGCCTCACGGATATCTGAAGTCTTAAGTTTAATCGATTTGGGAAGCCCGGTCTCAAGAGATTTGCCTCGTACCGTTATCGTTTCTTCCTTTTCCGTAAAATTAAGAAGTTCAATTTTGATATTTTCACAGGTATTTTCTCCCAAAACGATGCCGTGCTTGAGGTAAGTATAGTGAGCGATTTGCTTATTCATATGCTCTCCTGCATTCTTAAGCACCTTTTGACCGACGATTCCCCCACCTGATACGACACTGACTTCCAGTAGTCCTCCGCCCAGGTCAATTACCATCTGAGGTTCATGGGAAAAGATGTTAAATCCACAGCCTGCTGCTGTTGCGAGAGCTCGTTCGACAATGGTCACTTGTGTACAGCCTGATTTCTGGAGTGATTCTTCCACTGCTTTTCGTTCAATTTCCGTTGCGATTGACGGTGTTGCCGCAACGGCATGGATAGGCGGTTTGATAAGGGCATACTGGTCCAAATACGGTTTGATGGCTGTGTCCATGCTGTATCGCAGGAATGATACTTCCGCATCGAAATCAGCTAAAATACCGCTTGTTATCGGTCTGACAATATGGAGAAAATCAGGTGTTTTCCCCTGAATTGTCTTCGCTTCGCTCCCAAAGAACATATACTCTTTGGTTTTTGCATTGTATCCGAGGTATGTCGGTTCGCGGTATACGACACCTTTTTTTTTCACGGCAATCCGCGTGTTGGTTGTCCCGAGATCAAAGTATGCCTTGAAAGACGAAAAAAATGGAACTCGTATATTTTTGAGATTGGTTATAATGGACATTATGCTCAACAAACTGCTAACTTCAGATTTGATGAATCGTACGATTCGCTATCTTTATTATCTTCTCTTCCTCCTGACTCCGGTTCTTATGAGCTCAAGAACAACTGAGATGTTCGAGTTTAATAAAATGATCTTTATTTATACAATAACGATACTTACCGGTACTATCTGGATAATTCATTATATCCTACACCGACCGAAATTGTATCTGCCAAAACTACTGTATGTATTATTATTCTTTCTTGCGACACAACTTGTATCAACTTTTTTCTCGATTGATTCACATACATCAATATTTGGTTATTACGGCAGATGGAACGGTGGTATGATCTCGATAGCTTCCTATATCACATTGTTTTTCGTATTTATACAGAGTTTCGGAAAAAAAGATGTAGCCGGTCTTCTTCAAACATCACTTCTTTCATCTGTTGTGGTTATCCTTTGGGGGCTTCCGGCCAAATTCGGCGGGGATTTATCCTGTCTGGTCTTCACGGGGCAATTTACCAATGCTTGTTGGACTGCCCAGTTCCAGCCGGCATTGCGCATGTTTTCTACACTCGGCCAACCCAATTGGCTGGGAGCATATCTTGCAGTGCACTTTTTCATTGGTCTGTATTTTTTCTTTGAATCATTTATTGAAAGCAAAGACCCGATTTATACTCTGAAAGGAATCAAAGAACGTCTTATCAGACTTTTCCATCTGATATTTAAGGATAAAAGAATCAACTGGATGTCCTATCTCTATGGAGGCTATTTAGTTCTTAATGTATTGGCCATTCTGTTTACCAAATCACGCTCATCACTACTAGCCGTGGTACTCAGTATGTTGATCGGGATTATTCTTCTCATTACTGATCAGGTGAAGGTTAAGTTGCGGCTTCTCTACCGAGGGGTATTGATTCTTGCGATACTCGTGACGAGTTATTTTATTGTCTCAATCACAAGCTCAAGCTTGCCGACTGATACGCCTGAACATTTGCAGATTACGGATTCATTTCAGATACGACAAATTGTCTGGAAAGGCGCATTGGACCTAGGATTAAGTTATCCTCTTTTCGGTACCGGGCCGGAGACGTTCGCCTATTCATATTATTTTACCCGTCCTCTTGAACACAATCTGACTTCCGAATGGGATTTTATCTACAACAAAGCGCACAACGAGTACCTAAACTATTTCGCAACGACCGGATTTATAGGGCTTGCAGGATATTTGTTCGTCCTTGGTTTTTCCGTATATACGATTTCCCGCTCTTCAGGCGGCTTGTGTTCTATCAGCTTCATTATGGCTTATACCACAATTCTTATCACAAATTTTTTCGGATTCTCGACCTCAACACAACAATTGTTTCTCTATTTGCTCCCTGCAATGGCGTTGGCGACAACTGTATCTAAGGATGAAGTCAAATCAGCCGGTATATTTGCAAAAATTCAGGTGATAGTTGTATTCGGAATCGGATTGTTATTAGTATGGAATACATGGCAGTATTATCAGGCAGACAGATTGTACAAACTTGCGCAGGAAGCGGAAGCACAGAATGACTATCAGTCGGCTTCACAGTACTATATTCGTGCGATTGACAAGAAGTACGAGCATGTATACGAAGATAAGTTATCAACTGCTCTTGCACAGCTTGCCTTCCTGACATCGTTTGGCGGAGACACATCTGCTGCACCTGATCTGATATCTTTTTCCCGTGACTCCAGTACAAGTGCTCTTCAACACTCTCCTGATAATCTTCAGTACTGGCGTACAAAAGCGAAAAATAACTATATTTATTACCAAATGACCGGCGATATCAATGATCTCAAGAGATCTGTTGACAGTATGCGGTATACGACTGTTATTGCTCCGACTGACGCTCAAAGTTATTATATGCTCGGGCTCTTCTACTCTCTGCTCGATCAGGAAGTTGAGACTGATGAGTACCGTGCGAAAGCAATCGAAGCCGTTGAATACGCGATTAAACTTCGCCCCAGCTTCATTGAGGCTCAGGAACTTCTGGGGCAGATAGAGAGTGAGTAGATAGGTCATAGGTCATAGGTCATAGGTCATAGGTCATAGGTCATAGGTCATAGGT
>CAYMVU010000045.1:0-4948 GCA_964394215.1 uncultured Gammaproteobacteria bacterium | reverse complement strand
ATAGGTCATAGGTCATAGGTCATAGGTCATAGGTCATAGGTCATAGGTCATAGGTATATCTTCTTAATAGATTATTATTGTCATCTTGAGAATCTTGTCAATGCATGTATTATGAGAAGATTCTTCACTTCGCTACGCTCTGTTCAGAATGATATGTGGTTGATTTGAGATACCGGGTAAGATTAACTAATCATTGCTCATGCTTAATACTTGTCTTTGTCAGAACCATAAAAAAAGCGGGCATTGCTGCCCGCTTATCAAGTTTCGGTTAGTTATTAGAGAATGTTTCCGTTATCGTCTGTGAAGATCTCAAACCAGTCTGGATCGTCTCCTCCGTCCTGTGTCACTTTCTGTTCGTTTGATTGAGATTCCTGTCGTACCCGGATTTCATAATCTGTAGAGCCAGCCCCATCAACGCGGAATTCATATCGTGTTGCTCGGCTTCCTTGTGTTCCGGCACCCGTGACGACTTCTCTGTTTCGTCCGTTTGTCGGATCTGTCGGGATAGTGTTTGCATAATCACAGAGATTGACACCGAACCAGTTGTTGCTGCAGGAATGTACGGTAGTCGTACCTCCTACCTGTGTACTATTACGAGTGGTTTGCCATGCAGTTCCTCCAGTTGAAGGTATATTATTGGTAGGATCAGCAATATATTGTTCGATGATTGTCTGGAGAGTTTGAGCATCACGTATTCTTTTTGCATCTCTTGATTTGCGTTGTGCTTCTGCCGGATTCAATGAGACCATCAAAGTAACGGCAAGAATTCCGATGATTCCGATTACGATGAGAAGCTCGACAAGGGTAAAAGCTTTCTCCGATAGATTTTTCATAATAAAATATATATGTAGAATAAGTAATGTCTACTACTAATTTATAGTACTTCGTAAAGCTTTGTCAAGTGCTTTATTGAAGTGAGTTCGTCAGCGAGAAGATCGGCGTGATGACGGCCATGACTAAAAAGCCCACTGATACGCCCAAAACAATAAGTATCATCGGCTCCATCATGGTAAGCAGCCCTTTTACCGCCATCTCTGATTCGGTCTGGTAATATTCTGACAACTTCAGCAATGTTTCATCCAAATGACCGGTCTGTTCTCCGACGATCGCCATCTGGATCAAAGACTCCGGGAAAATCGGTTCATTTGACATCGCAGAGCCGACTGACATACCTTTCTCAACCTTTTCCTTAATCCGCTGGAATGCCTGCTTGAAGACAATATTACTGTTTACATCGATAACAATTACCAATCCGTCAAGAATCGGTACACCTGATGATATGAGAATTGATAGTGTTCGTGTGGCATCAACAAGTCCTGACGTCTTGACGATATTCCCGAGAAGCGGAACCTTAAAGATATTCCGGTCGAAAACCTCCTGACCCTTTTGAGTATTTTTTAGCTTGATCAACGTGACAACAACAGCAATAATGACAACAAGGACATATGGCCAGTAGTTTTTCATGAAAGTTGATATGGCCATAATAATCTGTGTTGATTGCGGAAGCTCTACTTCAAAGCTGTCGTACAGGGACAAAAGCTGCGGCATGACAAATGCAAACATGACGAACATCATCACAAACATAGCCGAGATGACGACCGTCGGATAAATCATAGCATTTCTGATTTTCTGACTGAATGCGCGCTGTTTTTCCAAGTGTTCAGCCAGTTTTTCAAGGATACTGTCAAGCTTTCCCGATGCTTCTCCGGATTTTACCAGTGCTACGTAGAAATGCGAAAACTGCTTAGGATATTTGGATAATGCCTGAGAAAATGTCTTACCGTCTCGTAATGATTTATCAATTTCCGAAAGCATTTTCTTGAGCGCGGGCTTCTGAACCTGTTTCATGATTATCTCAATGGAATCAATAAGAGTGAGACCGGCATCAAGCATGATCGCAAACTGTCTTGTCATATATGTCACGTCCTGAAAAGATACCTGCTGAAGTATGGTCGTGATACTATCAAGAGAGCTTGTTTTCTTCTCCTTAATTTCAATGGGGAAATATGAGTTTTTTTTCAAATACTCTGATATCTCCTTTTCGGAGCTTGCGTCCATTTCTCCATTGATCCTTGTTCCGTCCTTTTGGAGTGCTTTGTAAGTAAACAGCATGTGTTAAGCCATAAATTTTTCAATTTCCTTGCTCCGTATTGCGTATGCATATGCATCTTCTCTTGAAATAAGATTCTGCTTGTATAATCGCGACAGGTATTTGTCAAAGAGAATCATCTCATTTTCCTCCCCTGTCTCAAGAACGTTATCAATCATGAAGCTTTTTCCTTCACGTATGAGGGATGAAACGGCAGATGTGTTGAAAAGAATCTCAAGAGACGGGATTCGTCCGTTTTTCTGGGAATTCGGGATAAGGCGCTGATAGATGACAGCCTTCAGGACGGTAGCAAGCTGATTTCTGATCTGATTTTGCTGGTGGCCCGGAAAGACATCTATGATACGGTTAATTGCTTCAGGAGTGCTGTTTGTGTGCAGGGTTGAGAATACCAAATGACCGGTTTCGGCAATTGTCATTGCAGCCTGAATTGTTTCGAGATCCCGCATTTCTCCAACGAGTACGACATCCGGATCTTCACGAAGTACGGATCTAAGCGCCTTTGTCCAAGAGTGTGTATCTGAATGAAGCTCTCTCTGCGATATGATTGATTTCCCCTGCGGATACACGAACTCGATAGGATCTTCTATCGTGATAATGTGTTTCTTTTCAGAAATATTAATCTCGTTCAACAGTGCGGAAATGGTAGTTGACTTTCCTTCCCCGGTCGGACCTGTCAGAAGAACCAATCCGTTGCTGAACTTTGCCAATTTGTGGAGTGTTGAGGGCATTGCAAGTTCTTCAAGAGTTTTTAATTTCTTTGGGATAAGTCGGAATGCTCCAGCCAATCCTCCTTTTGTATAGTAATAATTAATTCTGAAGCGTATATCTCCCCACTCAAAACCGAAATCCGTTTCTTTGTTGGTACGCAACTCATCAAGCTGAGAATCATTGAGGATTTTTTCGAGAAGCGGCGCGGTATTTTCTTTCGTTAGAACACTGCTTCCTTGTACCGGCACAAGTTCATTGTGCACACGTAGCATCGGCGGATAGTCGGGAATAATATGGAGATCAGACGCCCCCTTATCTAACGTTTGCTGAAATAAATCTTCTAGTTTCATAGTAAAACGTAACATGTAACATGTAACATATAACATTGACTTCAGGCCTAACAATGTTACATGCTATATGTTCTATGTTATGTACGTTCACGATGTCTCCGTGACTCTCATAATTTCTTCAACTGTCGTAATACCGTTTAGCGCCTTCAAAAAACCGTCCTGTTTCATAAGTACCATGCCTTCCTTCTGAGCCTGACCTTCGATTTCATGTGAGGAAGCACCTTTCAGAACAAGATCATTCAAAGCAGGCGAGAACTTCAAAATTTCATAGATACCGATTCTGCCTTTGTATCCGGAATTGTTGCACTCTTCACATTTTCTGCCACGGGCAAGCTGAATCGGTGCACCGTCCTGATACTGTTTGGGAAGCAACGGGCCGAGAACATCCTTTACGGTCTGTTGGACCTCGAGCGGCGGTTCATAGGTCTCTTTGCAGTTGTCACAGACACGTCTGACGATACGCTGAGCCATAACCGCACTCAGCACCGATGCGATAAGAAACGGTTCTCCTCCCAAGTCCGTCAAACGGGGAATTGCCGTTGCGGAATCATTGGTGTGAAGTGTTGAGAATACCAAATGACCCGTAAGAGCAGCCTGAATTGCCAACTGTGTGGTCTCCTTGTCACGGATTTCTCCGACGAGAATGATGTTCGGGTCCTGACGCAGGAATGATTTCAGACCTGCTGCAAATGTCAGTCCGGCCTGTGGATTAATCTGCACCTGATTGATCCCTTCAATTTGATACTCGACAGGATCTTCCAATGTCACGATGTTTACCGCTTTGGTATTGAGTTTGTTCAAGACTGAATACAGTGTGGTCGTTTTACCCGAACCTGTCGGACCGGTAACCAGTACAATTCCGTAAGATCGTCCCATTCCCTCTTCAAATCGTTTGAGCTGAGTGCCGTCAAGTCCGAGTTCCTGCAGTGTGGGCATGCCGCCGCTTTTTCGAAGTAGACGCATTACTACCTTTTCACCGTGAACAGTGGGAAGAGTGGATACACGCAAATCAATTTCTTCTTCGGTAGTTTTGAAGTTAAAACGACCGTCTTGTGGGATGCGTTTCTCGTCAATTTTCATCTCAGACAATATTTTGATACGGGAAATCAAGGATTCATGAATACTGGCAGGCAGTGATAATTTCTCCTGGAGAATACCGTCGATACGATATCGGATTCGCGTTTTAAGTTCCTGCGGCTCGATATGGATGTCAGAAGCCCGGCTTTTTACGGCAAACTCCAGAATCGTGTTTACGATTTTTGCAATCGGTGCAGTAGTAAAATCACTGCTAGTCTCAATCGATTTCACAACATCTTTTGCCGGTTTTGCCGGTGCGACCTGCTGAAGTGCCTGTTCTACTTCCGGTGAAAGATTTTTAGTGTATGCTACCGTGATTGCCTTAGCGATATCTTCCTGTAGAGCGAGTGCCAGTACCGCCTTTGCACCGGTTTTCATCTCGATAAAATCCTGAAGACTGACGTTTAGCGGATCAGATGTCGCTACATATACCTTGTTTGCCTGTTGATCATACATGTATGGCATGAGAGTATGTCGTTCTGCAACTGCCTGCGGGATGAATTTTAGTGCCTGAGGGTCAACAGCGGTTGTCGAAATATTGACATAAGGGACATTCAGCAGATCAGCCTTTGTTTTCATAATCTCCTCGCTGGAGATATTGGTATACTGTAGCAAGTAACGATCAATGGGTAGATTTTTTTTCAAACTATCTACCTCGTACTGCGAGGCTACCTGTTGGTCCACAATACCTTTTTGTACCAGT
>CAYMVU010000044.1:0-8356 GCA_964394215.1 uncultured Gammaproteobacteria bacterium | reverse complement strand
CCTCTTTATCAGTAAATAACGTATTTGTCTTTTTCCCGTCTTCGTCCGCTACCCACAAATACGGCTTTATGTCCGGCTGGTCATACTCAGAAAGAAGCGGGTCTCCCGGACATAACCCTTGCCCTTCATTGATTCGATTCAAGGTTTTGATCGCGATATGTTGTCCTGACTTCATGAATCCGGGAAGAAATGACTGTATCTTCCCCCAGATTGTCCCGAAAAAACCACCGCTCTTTCCCGTCTCTCCTGTCGGATCAGGTATCCCTTGCGTATCAAACGCCTCGGTCTGCAAACAACATGACTCCCCTGACCCTGTCCCGCATATCGTATTGTCAAGCTGCTGATTGAACCTTTGAAAGTCTACACCCGGTGTCGGAGTGACAATGGTATAACTCTCAGGGATCTCCTCAATAGCACCCGATGAAATATTTTTATCAAGGGCACGCTTTACAAACAAGTTTTGGGCGGCTCGATTATCTATCACTATATGATCGGTGTCAAAGTCCCCGTTAATATTTTTGTCTATCACCCAGTTGCCTTGACAGACATATGCAGATCCGCCTCCCCACGAATTTGATATCTGTTCGAACTGTTTTCCGGCACAATCCGTCAAAATATCGGCTCTATCTTCATTGCTGGTATTCGGATCAATCGTTCTTCCGCATGTCCAAAATGTATGATTTGCAGGAAGAGCATCCACTGCTTTATTGATCGCAACGGCATCACAACCTTTTGTTGTCAGAAGGGTAGCTGTTGATGTACAGGTAGAAACGGTTTCATCGGTTGCCTGAGTACAGTAACTTATCGGTTTCTCAACGGGAGTGGGCGTCGGCGGGACAGTTGTCGGCGAGTACGGATTCACTTTCCGATCAAACATATTAAGCAAATAATCTCCATTTGTCCCCCATAATTCACATTCCTGCTTACAATCGTGATTGCTTCCGGAAATCCAAAACTGCCACGCCTGCTTCCCGATTTGTAAATTGCTGCATACAATATCTTTAAACTCAATTGAAGTACATCGCTTTGAAGTATCACTAGTACAGTACTGCAGTACAGAAGGATCTGAATACAGTAATTTCTCAAAAACACCATCAGTACCATTCAGTCCTGCACTACAGCTTCTTTGATTACTATTTATAAGAAGACCTTGCAATTCAGGATTAATCGTTGGTGTTTGAGCAAAGATAGAAGGAACAAAGAGAAGCGCCAAAAAAATAAAAATATATCTCCATCTCATATATTAATGATACTTGATAAAGACAGAATTATACAAATGGAACAGTATTACTTACCTGAGAAAGAATTCAACTCTCGTTTTCGTCAAATCCGCGTTTCGCGGCCAAAATAATAGCAGCTAAGATTACAAGAAAAATATATTTAGGTCCTTCTCTCAATACCACATGTGCCATAGTTGCAATTTCCCGATTGCGAAGCCCTTCTCCGGACATCTCTTTCCATCTTTTTCTGACAATATCACCTTCTCCTTTTCCGAAAAATGTATCTGCCACCCGACCGGCCATATTCCCGATCCACCCGTATTCTTTCCAGCGCTGTTGATGAGAGGCACCTGCAACTTCATACACTTTTGCAGTATCAGATGCATATTTGGGGAATTGTGCATAATGCAGGAAATCTTTGACAATCCGTGAGCGATCCTCTCGATGAAGAGGATACTCCGGGCCTTCTTTTACAACAGTTGAGAATGCTGATCTCAACCTGTGATTGACAATATACTCTGCTTCTTTCGGCATACTTTCCGCTTCTGAATTGATACGCATCACATTCATCGCATTCTCTAGAACGCGCATTGCCATCTGATTTGCCTGATCTTCATCTTCATCTTTGATCGATGTCCGCATTTCGGTTATGAGCTCATGAAGTGCTTCGAGATCTTCCTTTCGATAATATTTTTTCAAGGCTGATAGCAATCCTCCTCCGGTGACATCATTCTTGTATCGCTCCTGCATACTAGCAATCGCACTGATCGATCGTTGTACCATATCGCGTCCTCCCCGGACTAATTCTAGATATTGATAAGCAGTGTCATTTATCGGCATACCTGACGTAGCGCCGATAATCTCACCTCTTGACCAGGTAAGACGATTGGTGACTTGCGTGTCATAATATTTGCGATACTTATCCTTAAGTTCATCAGCATAATCCCTTTCGAACCTCTCCACGGCAGCTTTATCCTTTGGATTGACTTTCTTCATTTTCATAGCCATTTGTTTTCGTGTCTCAGTGACGACCGGTTTCTCAGCATGCGGATTTTCCTGCGGTTTTTCAATCATGCGTTTTTTTATCTCTTTATATACATCAAGAGCCCGTTTTATCCGCTTATCTTTTTCCTCCTGACTCATATTTGATATACCCTGATATTTATTCTCAAGAACCTTTTTTATGACATCAGTATCAAGAGCATACCCTTTTTTCGCTTGACCTTCAATAATCTCGATATCACTTCTGTCCTCTTTGAGGCTCTCTATATTTTCTCCGTATAGAGTCTTTACAGGATCCTCATTGTCAGTCTGCTTTCTGATGTGATCATTCATTTGTTCGATTGAAGCCGTTCTTGCTTTTTGCTGAACAAAGAGAATATCATCAAACGAATTGTCAAGTTCCTGCACGGTCGTTCCCTCGGTTTTGTGGAAATGATCCTGCAACTCCTGAAGAAGCGTCACTCCGTTCTGCGATCGGGTTGAGCTTTCCATAAATACGAAATCCATAGGCACACGCTCAAATGCAACAATCGTGAGTGCGTTATCAATAATCCCTTTCAGATCTTTTATTTTGCTTCCCAAATTCCTGTTCTTGGCTGACTTACTTGTTTCGCCTCGACCAACTTCTGCTTTACGTTCCAGGATTGGCTTGATTTTCTTCAACCAAAATTCCTCTTCTGAGCTGACATCAGGATAAAATCCCTGCTTTCCTAAGCCATCGCTAAAATACCTTCTGTATAAAAATCTGAAGAAATTCTCATATCTCTTCTCCTCTTTAACACCTCCTCCATCTGTTTCTTTCATATATGCATTGTCCTGACCCCACAAAAACTCATCGCGATAGATTTTCAGCATATTGGCACTGATATTCTCTATCCGTTTCCAACCATATTCAAAGGCTCGTTGCTCAGGATCTGCCTCCGGACTGAGATCCAGTTGATTTTCATTATTTAAGGGGTCAAGCATATCTTGAAGCCAAGGATACATGGCGTACTTCATACGCCATCCGAGCTGTATCTCCACTCCTCCGTTACCCATCGGATTCAATTCCATAATATTGGGGAGCATATCTGCTCGATAGTTTTTTCGATCTACGGCGGCCATATTCCCCAGAAGAAACGATTGGTCATAAATATCCCGTCCTTCTGCCGTGATATCTTCATGTACCCAATCTTCAATATACCAATCACGATTGGGCTGAGGCATAAATGCCATACCTTTCACGTATGCATCCGTAACCTGCCACATTTCAGCTCCATACCACGTTCTAAATACATCAAGATTTTTCAAAGCCGGATCACGATAGGTAGGCTTTGCTAAGTCAGTGACGGGAGCATGAGAGTAACTCGATAAGGCATGGATTTCAAGATTTACAAGCGAAAGATGCATTCGGGCATGGATAATTGCCCGTTTGATAACCCACTCCGGCATATCTCCGAAGTTGTGAATCATATCTTTCAAGGCTTCACTTTCCACCTCATTCATATTTTCAAATAGTCCCAGAAGTACTTCAGGATCCTTACGCCAGTGATTCATAGCCATCTTTTTTTTGTAGTAACTACTGAGCTGTATCTTTGCCGCTTCTACAAGATCAGCAAACGGCAGTTTATACAACTCATCCAGGCGGTTGGCCGGAAGTGTCTGTTTGGCGTACTGAGCAGCTTGCTGGAAAAATGACTGCTGTTCCTGAGTCTGTCCCGTTGACATCAGGTAATTGAAGTTGATACCGGTTTCAAGAAGATCTTTTTCAGCATCTATAGAGAGATACATATTTTCCAGAAACTCTTTGTAGCTGCTCTCCCGAAGTTCCATACTCTCCGTTTCTTCGACAAACTTTCCGAGTACCACTGTTTTACCTTTATCGCCCTCCCTAGGTACCCACGTTTTCTTTTTTGTATTGCGATACTGGTAGTACTTGATTCCATCCTCTTCCCACTTTGTATCACGTTCACTGATAGGATGAGCCAGATACATGATCTTTTTTTTCAGGTTATAAAAAACCGTCTGTGGATTGAGCATGTACCCTGTGCTGGCATCCTGCACAAGCTGAGCGAACGGTTTCTTTGACCCTCCGTCAATGACCGGAGCAAAGATTTTGTGTACCATGTAGATCAGAGTTTTATTGATCTCATGAGTTGTTTCTTTTGAAGCACGTTCTTTTTGTTTTTCCGGATCGGAGATTGCCAGCACTTTCGGATCCTCCCGCAGTTTCCGCTCATATATTTCCCTATAGAAATCTCTAAACCGTTCAGGAGATTCCATATGTCGAAGTAGCTGACTGGCCAGTCTGACATCCGGATCGTCTGATCCGCCCTGTTCAATAAGGTTTGCAAGATATTTGTCTTCATTTCTTGTGAATTCGGAAGCGCCCTGCATTTCATCCATTGCCGCTCTAATATCTTCACGCTGGGCATCGAGTTCAGCTGCTCGTGCCGCACGGGCTTCATTTTTTTTCTCTTCAAATTGCTCCTCTGAAACATCTGCTACAGTTCCCTCACTCCTCAATTCATTTACGATATCGGTCAGTACTGTTTCCGCAAAGCTTCCTGTACGTCCCGTTCCTACTATACGCTTCAAATCCTGTTCGAATGATGTTTGAGGCTGGCCTTCTCGGGAAAATCGAATATAGTTCGGGTTATTCAGTAGACCATTTATGAGTGGTTGAAAATATGTGGCGTCACCGCTATTAAATCCACGTGAGAGCTGCCCGACAAGTTTATCAAAAAAAGCTGCGGTAGTCGGATCCTGAGGTTTCGTGATAAGGCCTTCGTTGGCCGCTCTGACAAATAATCTGATTGTATCCTCAATTCCGCTTGCCACCGGAGCAATATCTCGGGGGACTTGACCGCCGCTAAGTTCTATAGTTTTTGAGGCCATTTCAGCATCACGGGACTTCATCTGGATATCAGACTTGATGTTCTGTGTGACTGAGCTACGTACTTGTTCTTTCTGCTGATCATCCATCTGGTCTTTATTGGCCTGATAGTTCTCAATCTGCCTCCGAGCTTGTCTCTGCTCAGAAGTGTCCTGACGTCTTTCAGATGATCTATTCCCTCTATCAGACCGCTCATTGGGGCGATTTGGGTTACGGCCGCCGGGTTGTGATTCTTGATTGACAGTCATATCAGAAAGTATAGCAAGAAAAGAGAAAGAATAGAAGGAATATGATTCATTTTGATATATTAATACATATTTATATATCTATTTATGCTTTTTTATATATTAAATCTTTCAAGATAGTCCATGAACTGGAGAGAACATGAAAAGACATTGATGAAGTCCGCATATACTGAGAGACATCACAGTGAAGGCAAGTCACGGCAGAACTCATACCGAAGAAAATGACTAAGTCAAATAAAAAGATCGCAGGCAACAAAAAAAGGCTTAAGATGACTAATACTCTTTTCATAGAAAAAGTATAGCACCTTAAGCCTTCTGATTTCCAGGGTTACGGTTACTCAATATCGATCTTTATATCCTCATCCCGTTCTTCAACTTCTTCACGTCGATCATCATTTTCCCGTGCGACATCAACAACAAGTCGTCGGTCACGGCCTTCGCCAATCGAGTAACTGGTCAGGTCAGGATAGGTCTTTGCGATATACTCATGCATGATACGTCTTTCATATGATGAAAAACCGCGCAGATAGGTTGCAGACTGTCGGTCCTGCACTTTTGAAGCAGCCTGATCGGCGATATACTCAAGCCTCTCAATCTGCTTTTCGCGGTAGTCATTGACATTTATGAGAAGATCGGCTTTTTCTCCTGTTTCTTTGAATATGATTACCTCAAGAATCTTCTGCAAGGCACGGATTGTTTCTCCGTGTCGACCGATAACAGTTGGTGCTTCATCATCTGTTTTAATATTGACATGAAACATACCTTCTTCTTCCGTGACTTCCACTTCGGCATTTTCTACCATTTTGTTAAGAAGATCCTGGGTATGTTTTTTTATGATCTCTGCTTTTTCCATAAATTGAACAATTGTTAATTACTAATTACTTGGACGTAACCACAGCTTTCGCACGTTTCTCATCGATATAATGCTGGATTATACTAAAAAGAGAAAATGTATTCCAATACAGCGATAGTCCGAGCGGAAGGGTATACGAAAAATATCCGATCATGACGGGAAAAATGTATTTCATTTGTGTTCCCATTGCTCTTTGAAATTCATCGGCAGCACTTGGTTCTTCCTTTTTATCTTTATTCTTTAGCTCCTTTTGCTTTCCTTTGTCCGTCGAAGCATCAACGGAAGCGGATTTTTTCGGTTCATCCATCTGCGGCATTGTCACTTTGGTCTGAAAGTATTGAAGTACGGCTGTCAGAACCGGCACAAGATAGTAATACCAAAGCCCTGACTGTGCCGGAGATAGGGCAAGATTATACACAAAGAAATTCGGGTCGATCCTCGAGATTGCAAGTGCCGGATGATATAGTTTGTCATTGATCTCACGTATGATCTTTCCGTCTGAATCATGTGTCAGGAAAAGCTGTAGCGTATGATAGAGTCCGTAAATAAGAGGAATCTGAATGATTGCGAAAAGACATCCGCCTGCCGGGTTAATACCTGCTTCCTGATACAAGCGCATTTGCTCCTTCTGAAGCATCTGCGGATCCTTTTTATGTTTTTTTTGTAACGTATCAAGATGGGGCTTGATTTCCTTCATCTTTTTTGCCGTATCCATCTGCTGACGGAAAAAAGGATGCATGAGAATGCGTAACAACAAAGTGATCCCAATAATCGCAAATCCGAACGCACCCGGCAATCCGATAGTGACAAAGGTATCGTAAAAAACAACCAGTGCGTTTGTAACCGGTTGAATAAAAATCAGGTTAAAAAAATCAATAAGAAATTGAGGCACAGTAAATAATATAATTTATAAGAAGGCTCCTGCCATCGTTCAGATAGCAAGTGTCTTTCGTCCTTTTTGTCTTCTGCGCTTGATGACATCCTGTCCTTTTTTTGTTGCCATTCGGGAAAGAAATCCATGTGTTGTCTTTTTCTTTTTTACCTTGGGCTGATATGTTTGTTTTGCCATAAGATACCAATAAACTTCTAAATATTGTAAACAAATTACGTTGAGATTGCGAACGGAGTATCAAGGATTGAAACTTCTTGTCCGTAATACTGCTGCCACACCGCCTCTGTGACGAACGGTACATACGGATGTAACATTTTCAAGGTTTTCGCATACACTTCCTCAAGCTTTTTGTAAGCACCCATATTACCATTCTGCATCGCCCCTTTCAACTCCTCTATGTATACATCTGCAAAACGATGCCAAAGAAAGTCGTATGAAAGATCAAATGCCTTTGCAAACTCAAATTTTTTGAAATGCTGATGATATTTCTTCTCAAAGGCTGAAAACTCTTTCTCCAACTGCTTCATAGCTCTCGTTTCTTCTTTGTTTAAGACTGGAGCATTCATATTTTTATTTTCCTTATTGAGAGAAATAAACCGACCGATATTCCAGATTTTATTACCGAAGTTACGCATTGATCTGATTTTGTCTTCCGAAAGTACGACATCTCCGCCTTCCTTAGTACCGAAAATAAGTGCAGCTCGAAGAGCATCCGCACCGTATTTTTCAATCATGTCAAGCGGATTAATCACATTGCCTTTACTTTTACTCATTTTCTGACCTTTCGAATCACGCACCATACCGTGCAAAAAGACATGCTCAAACGGAATCTGTTTTGTTTCATAATATCCGACCATAATCATACGTGATACCCACGCACGAAGGATATCGTACCCTGTCTCCATCACGGATGTCGGATAGAAGTAATCAAAATGTTCTTTAGAGATTGACTGCAATGTCGCAAAGGGCCACTGCGCACTGGAAAACCATGTATCGAACGTGTCTTCATCCTGTACGAATGTACAATCCCTGCAAACTTCACATTTTTTCGGCGGTTCCACACTTACAAACCACTCATTTTTATTAAGACATCTATATGCCGGGATTCTGATACCCCAAACGATCTGCCGTGAGACATTCCAGTCAATAAAGTTTTCAAGAATCGCAATAAGCTGTCGTTTAAACCGTTTTGGATGCACCTGTATTTTATCTTTCTTCACAAGTTCGATAGCTTTATCTTTGAGAGGTTGGACATTGATAAACCACTGC
>CAYMVU010000043.1:0-8741 GCA_964394215.1 uncultured Gammaproteobacteria bacterium | reverse complement strand
TTGCCTGTAAAGCCGCTACCGGCGCTCTTATTTCAGCACAGGCACTGGTCAAATCCGGAGATATAGAATATGCGTTGGTTTGCGCTTCCGATAAAGCTAATGCAAGGCCAAAAGATACCCTTGAATACTCTGCCGGGTCAGGTGCAAATGCCTGGCTTTTAGGAACAAAAGATGTAATGCTCGAGATACTGGACTGGCATTCATATTCCTCAGACACACCTGATTTCTGGAGACGTGCCAAAGCCGATTATCCGTCACATGCGGGACGTTTCACGGGGTCACCGGCATATTTCAGGCACATTCTTTCAGCGTCAAAAGCCCTTCTTGAAAAGCAAAATGTCACAGCACAGGATATTACCTACGGTGTTTTTCATATGCCAAACGGCAGCTTTCCTTTGAAAGCGGCTCAAAAACTTGGTTTTACCAAAGAGCAGGTAGAACAATCATATGTTGTACCGGTTCTCGGCAATTCATATTCTGCATCTGCTTTGATGGGACTTGTTGCGACATTGGAATATGCCAAACCGGGCGATACCATTTTCTTTGCTTCATACGGCTCCGGAGCCGGATCAGATGCAATTCTTTTCAGAGTTACTGATGCTATAGTAGAAAGACGAAAAGCATTCAGAACATCTATTGAGAAGAAATCATATATCGATTACGGGACGTACATGCAGTACATGCAAATTATTTAAATAATGAGAAATCAAAACGCAATCATAGGCTACTACTCGACGAAATTCGGTGAGCTCTGGGATAAATCGCTCGACGATCTTATTCTTGATGCTTTTCAGGGCATTTTGCAGGAAACCCAACTGCAATCATCTGATATTGATGCAGTGTTTCTCGGAAATATGCTCGGAGGAGTAGTGGAGGAAAACCTTCTTCTTTCGGCACATGTTTCAGAGTTGACAGGGATTCACGTCCCCGTGTACCGAGTGGAAGCAGCATGTGCGTCGGGAGGATTGGCTTTTCAAAGTGCTGATGAATATCTGAAAAGTCATCCGGATTCAACCGTGATGGTATTGGGTGCGGAAAAAATGACTGATATCGGTGCCTCCGAAATCACGAAAAGTCTTGCCGCTGCAGCTTCAGTCGACGAACAGTCTGCAGGACTAACCTTTCCGGGGGTGTATGCTCTTCTTGCACAAATGTATCTTGATACTTACGGATACAATGAAGAGCATTTGGCAAGCATTTCAGTAAAAAATCATGCACATGGAGTCCTGAATGAAAAAGCGCATTTCAGAAGATATGTAACAATCGATAATGTACTGGAAAGTCCCTATGTAGCATATCCTTTGAAAGTTCTTGACAGTTCACCGATCTCAGATGGAGCTGCAGCCGTTATTCTCACCAATAAAAAAGACAATATGTCAGCGTCAAAAGCAGTATCAATTTTAGCAAGTGAAGTCGCAACGGATTCAATTTCCATTGCTAAGCGGAATAAGATTGATACGTTAGAAGCCACGGTTATTGCAGCGGAAAAAGCCTTCAGAAAGGCCGGAATAGATCGGCAGGATATTCATGTCATGGAGGTCCATGACTGCTTCTCAATTGCAGAAATACTGGCCCTTGAAGATCTCGGTTTTTGGAAAAAAGGCCAGGGCGGAAAGCTTGCCCGCGAGATGGTTACTTCACGAGAGTCAGGCAATAATTTGATAGTAAATACGTCCGGAGGACTGAAAGCTGCCGGACATCCGGTCGGCGGTACCGGAATCAAGCAAATCGGGGAGATTTATCTTCAATTAACAGGACAGGCAGGTGAACGGCAGGTGAAAAATCCGCAGTTCGGACTGACTCATAATGTCGGCGGCAGCGGAGGGGTTGCGGTAGTTAGTATTTTAGGGGTATAAATTATGTCACAAAGTGCAGTGCGTGTTTGGCGCAAACAACAACAGGACAAAAAGAAATTAGGGAAAACCGGAATTATCCGTTCCTGGACGGAAGTATTTGTATCGCCTCCCAAATTTGATTCAATTACTCCTTATACTGTAGTGCTGGTTGAGCTTGATTCAAAAGAACTGGTATATGGTCAGCTTGTTGATTTTGCAGTTGAGGAAAGACAGATAGGGACAAAAGTAGCCGCAGTCTTTCGTAAAGTCGGTGACGTCAGTACGGAAGATGTTGTTGAGTATGGCATTAAGTTTAAACCTATCGGATGAAAGTAGCATACTCTGCACCGGGCAAGATTATTCTTTCGGGTGAACACTCAGTCGTCTATACAAAACCGGCTCTTGTTACTGCCGTAGATCTTCTTCTTACCGTTACTGTCGAAACAGGAACTCAGACTGTGATGGACCAGAGAGTAAATGAAGCACTCGATTACTGTGATGGTATTGTAAAAGCTTATCTACAAAAACAAAGCGTTAAGTTCCGGGAAGAATCGTATTCTTTTTCCGTGCATTCCGATATTCCTGAAGGTCGCGGAATGGGATCATCCGCTGCATTCTGTGTGGCGACTGTGGCAGCGCTTCTTCATTTTTATACAGGCCGAGCGTATGATAAAGAAACAATCAATTCACTTGCCTATAAATGTGAACATCATTTCCACGGCATGCCCTCAGGTGTTGATGTGAGTGCTTCATGTTTTGGCGGTCTGATTTATTATCGGAAAGAGTTCGAGTTTCTCAAATACATTTCCGCTCTCAATTTCAAAATCCCGAAAAATATTCAGGATCGACTCGTTTTGATTGATACCGGAAAACCGGAAGAGTCGACATCTGAGATGGTGAAGCTGGTAGGAAAAAAATACAATACAGAGACATCTTCGATGGAACAAACTCTTATCGGGATTGAAAAAATTACGAAACGTATGGTTGTTTCAATTGTAAAAGAGGATCTATCCATGTTTTCTGAATGTGTTGAGGAGAATCAGAGATTATTAGTAGACTTCGGTATTGTATCGCAAAAAACACAACAGTTTCTTGAAAAGTTGGCCTCGTACGGTGTCGGAAAAGTCACCGGTGCAGGGGGACAAAAAAGCGGTTCCGGTCTTGTTCTTTTTGTTGTAGAAGATACGGAAGGCTTCCGCAAATTCAATAAAGAAAAGGACCTTCAAATAATACCCTTTCAGCAGAACTTCGAAGGAGTACACGACGCAGAGGTATAGTCTTATTGTTCCTGGATCGTCGGCAGTGAGAATCTCCAGTTACCTTGTGCATCCCGCTTGATCAGTCCAAGAACATCTCCCGCAACGGCAGCAAATATTCCAAGCGCCGCAACCATGATTACAATACCCAGGACTGCGTTTGTCATTTTCTGACGGGCCTTATCGAGCTTATCCTGATCACCTCCTCCGGTGATCCAGTCAAACGCGCCCCAAAGCAGGTAAAAGAGGACAAGAATGACGCCTATGATAAGTGCCATTCTGATACTGAAGACCATGATCCGGGATATTCCTTCAACCGGGTTAGTCCAAGTAGGCCCGGGAGGATTGACAGGTGTACCGAAAACATTATTGACAGGAGAAGACAGTAATATCAGGTTTGTTTTTTCAAAAAGTATTGAGAGGTTCATATAGGAATTTCAAGTTGGAAAATAAATGCAAGTAATCGTACGATCAGGAATGCTGCGACAATAATAAGCATCCCAAAACCGGCATACACAGCTGTCTGTCTGGCCTGCTGCAGTTTGTCAGGCTCATCACCTGCGGTAAGCACCTGGTATCCTGCCCACATAAACATAGCTCCGAATATGACAACCGCAATGATTGTTAATGTTGGAACGACAATACTGAGCAACGTATTGATGTCTCCGAATCGAGAAGCGGGAAAAATATCTTTGTCGCGTATATCAATCTGAAGAAGGGATTGAAAGACTGGCTTATACATATACAAATGAGTGTATAACAATCCAAAGGCAAAAGCAAGATATATGCGAGCGTGATATTGTTATAATATGGAGTTATGCATCAATCAGAACTTAAACATGTTGCGATCATCCCTGACGGAAATCGTAGATGGGCTCGTGCAAAAGGCAAGCCTTCTGTTGCGGGACATCGGTTTGCAGTTGAACATACGCTTCCTGAATTATTTGATGCCGTTCAAGAGCTGGGTATTGAGTACTGTACTGTGTGGTTGCTTTCACCTGAGAATTTTACAAAGCGGACACCGGAAGAAGTAAAGAATCTTCTGTGGCTTCTCAAATTATTCCTTAAAAAGCGTATAGAAGAACTGGATAGAAAGAATGTCAGAATGCATCTTATCGGAGACATTGAAAGTTTACCTGATGATATTCGTAAAGAACTTGCTGCTGCAGTCGATAGAACAAAGAGCAACACGGGAACTGTTGTCACGTTTGCCATAAACTATGGTGGGCGCAATGAGCTTGTTCGAGCTATTCGAAGTATTGTGCAGGAGCATGCCGATCCTGACACAATCAGCAAAGAGTACATTTCTAAGCATATTGATACAAAAAATTTGCCTGATCCTGATCTTGTGATTCGAACAGGAGGAGATAAACGCACGTCAGGTTTCATGCTCTGGCAGTCCGAGTACTCTGAGTATGCTTTTGTGGATAAGCTCTTTCCTGATTTTACGTCTTCAGATCTGAAGCAATGTGTCGAAGATTTTCTTCATCGTCAAAGGCGATTCGGTAAATAATTATTACCGCATATTTCTTTCATTTTGTATATAATGAGGGTGAAAGATATGTTCTCTCCGAAATACAATATAACCAATAAAATTCTGACAAATATCTCAAAGATTGAAGCGACCGAAGAAGTCATCAAGCATGCTCCCATTCTCCCGTTGTGGGAAAAAGAGTTTCGTGAAGACGCCATTGTGAGATCAGTCCATCACGGAACACACATTGAGGGAAACATGCTTCAAAAAGATGAAGCAAAAGATGTGCTTCGCGGAAAAGAAGTTATGGCTCGTGCCCGTGATGTCCAGGAAGTGATGAATTATCGTCGCGTGATTGACTTTATTGACGAAGAAGCAAAAAAACAGGTTCCGGAAATTACCGAGAATACGCTTCACAAGATTCACTCAATCGTTGTTGATAAAATATTACCTCCTGATCAGGCGGGTGTGTACAGGACAAAACAGGTTGTTATCAGAAACTCACAGACTGGTGAGGTCACCTTTAAGCCTCCTGTACCGGTAGAAGTACCGTATTTGATGAAGGAATTTGTCACATGGATCAATCTGACCACAAAAGATGATCTCCATCCGGTTCTGAAGGCGGGGATTGCGCATCATGAGTTTGTACGTATCCATCCATATCTTGACGGAAACGGTCGTGTATCGCGGAGTTTGGCAACACTCCTTTTGCAGCAGGGCGGGTATGATATCCGTCGTTTTTTCTCACTTGAAGAGTACTATGACAAAGATGCCATCATGTATTATGAAAACCTCCAGAAAGCCACAAACGGAGACATGAGTTCATGGCTCGAGTACTTCACCTACGGAGCAGCTGTCGAGTTTGAGAAAATCAAAGACAAAATCCTGAGGCTCTCAAAAGATGCGAAACTCAAGGAAAAGTTCGGAGGAAAACAGATTTTTTTGACGGAACGGCAGGTGAAACTCATCGAGTATATGCAGGACATCGGCTATATCCAAAACAAAGGGTTTGCTTCGATCTTCTCGGATATTTCTGAAGACTCGGTGCTTCGTGATCTGAAGGATCTTATCGAAAAAGGGCTTATTAAAAAAATCGGAAAAACAAAAGCTGCCCGTTATGTGCTTACAGGTTGACTTATGACATTTCAAGAACTATCTCAGTACATCAAAAAAATCGAAGACACCTCCTCAAGACTGGAAATCACGAAAATTCTTGCTGATCTATTTGGAAAATTAACTCCGGATGAATATGAAAAATCAGTTTACCTTCTTCAGGGGCAGGTTTCTCCGAAATATGATGCTATCAACTTCGGTATGGCGGAAAAGATGGTCATAAAAGCCGTAGTTTCGGCAATGCAGGTTGATCACAAGGACTTTACAAAAGAATATAAGAAAGTCGGAGATCTTGGTGACGTGGCACAAATGTTGAAGGACAGTAATCCTTCTTTTGAGCAGAGAGATCTGAGTATTATTGAGGTATTTGATACGCTTCTGAAAATGGCAAACGCTGAAGGTGCAGGTTCACAGGATGAGAAGATCAGATTGCTCGGCTCCTTGATAAGACAGCTTGATGCTTTAGCAACAAGATACGTAGTGCGGATTCCTGTCGGTGCTTTAAGGCTCGGATTTTCTGATATGACGATTCTTGATGCTTTGTCCTGGATGATTCAGGGAGATAAGAAGCTGCGGGAAGTTCTTCAGGGGGCATATCACGTGTATCCTGATTTAGGTCATATCGGCAAACTGGTCAAAGAAAAGGGAATTGAAAAAGTGAAGGATATTCAACCCGAAGTCTTTACGCCGATTATTATGATGCGTGCCGAACGCTTATCGTCAGGAGAAGAGATCATCGAAAAGATTGGGAGATGCGCTGTTGAGCCAAAATTCGACGGTTTCAGACTTCAGGTACACAAAAAAGGAAATGAAGTGAAGCTCTATACCAGAGGCCTTGAGGACGCCACATTTATGTATCCTGATGTTGTTGAAGGTGTACGGAAAGAACTGAAAGCAGATGAGGCAATTATAGAGGGTGAAGCAATCGGGTATGATCCTTTGGCACAAAGTTTTTTGCCGTTTCAGGAAACGGTACAGCGAAAAAGAAAATACGGAATCGAAGAAAAAGCCAAGGAGATACCGCTCAAGCTATTTGCGTTTGAATTACTCTATGCTGACGGGAAAAACTATGTATCGGAACCTTTTGAAGCAAGACGTAAAGAACTTGAATCACATATTGAAAATACCGGTGATCGTGCGGTAGATACGGTTATCGTCGCTGATGACACTGTGGTTGAAGATCCGCAAAAATTAGAACTGATGTTTGATGATGCGATAACAAAAGGACTTGAAGGCATTGTAGCAAAGAAACTTGACGGGACTTATCAGCCGGGAGCACGCGGTTGGAACTGGATCAAATTCAAACGGAGCTACTCTTCAAAGATTGATGACACAATTGACTGTTTGGTGATGGGATATGATTACGGAAAAGGAAAACGGGCATCCTTCGGCATCGGTGCATTTCTCGTCGGTATTTATGACGAGAAAAACGATCAATATCTGACGGTTGCTAAAATCGGAACAGGGCTTACGGATGAGGAGTGGAAGGAACTGAAAGTGAAGAGCGAAAAGCTGACGAAAGATAAGAAACCGCCGGTGTATGAAGTCGATAAAATGATGGAATGCGATGAATGGATTGCTCCTGAGATTGTTGTAGAAATCAAAGCAGATGAAATCACAAGGTCTCCGGTACATACAGCGGGACGCAAAATGAAACCGACAAAATCAGGAGGCAGTGAAGAAGTTGAGATTGCAGGTTATGCACTCCGTTTTCCCCGCCTTGTCCGATTTCGTGATGACAAATCCGCGACGGAAGTCACCTCTCTTCATGAGATTGCGGATATGTTCTCATTACAATACTCAACAAAATAATGATGAAACCGCACCCGTTAGCCGGATTTGGAGTGAATGTGGATCTAAATCATTTCGGAATTGCTGAAATTGATTTGTTGATTAGTGCATTAAAAAAACTAAATGCAAGATGGGTACGACTGGAAATTGACTATCTTAAGTATGTCCATCAGGAAAAACTGGAAGCTATTGATTACTTCTGCTCTCAATGTACGAAACATAATATTGTTATCGTCGGCCTATTTTCTCAGTTTGTTCCGGCATCATTGCAAAATATCTTTTTCCCTCATCATGTTCATACTCCCGTTATGATGAATATGAAGGCATTTCTGGCTTTTGTTTCTTCAGCTGTTCATAGATGGAAAGAGAGTATTTATTACTGGGAAATCTGGAATGAACAAAACTCAAAACGGTTCTGGATCAATAAACCGTCACCGGTAGAATATGTCAGGTTTCTCAAGCAAATACAGATGATCATTCATAAAGAAAATCCCCAGATCAAGATTTTGTTTGGAGGAGTAAACGGAAACGACATTACTCCTATGATGTATATGCCAAGGCATTACTTTCATTACAAAGGGTTTATTGAAGAATGTATCAAGCTGGGGGCAGATCAGTATGTCGATATGATCGCATTTCATCCGTATACATTGTCCTGCTATATTTCTTTTAAAAAGCCTGAGCAGATCGCAGATGAGATCTTATCCCGCATCAAAGAAACACGTGAAAAATACAAGGATCACAAACTGGTTATTTCTGAAATCGGCGTGAGCCCTCTCCTGAATCCCAAGCTTGATGCTGCCGGAATTGCTTATATATACAAGGCTATTATTGCTTACTGTGAATCCGTAGAGATCCCGGTAAGTATATATACACTTGCAGATCAGCATAGCAGTCACTATGGTTCATTCAATCCCGATCGTGATTTCGGATTTTTAGAGTACGATTTGAAGGAGAAGCAGCTACTCAAGGAATTTATAGCATGATACAATATCTCTATGAAACAGTTCCATGACAACAGAATTATTGATACCTGGATGAAGGGATCTCTGGTATTTGTTGCTATTCATCTGGTTATTTTGGCCTTTATGGCAATTCAGCAGGGATCGTTGATACCTTTGAATGTATTTTTTATTTTAGACCTTCATTTATTTTTTCCGCAGTTACTTGATTCTACTCTTAGTACTGTGTTTTCCGCGCTGATTATAGTAGGCGTTTTTGGCTTTTTCTATTATCGCCGAGTGAGGTAGTTTGTTCTTCAGGTCTGGCCAC
>CAYMVU010000042.1:0-8907 GCA_964394215.1 uncultured Gammaproteobacteria bacterium | reverse complement strand
GTGAATTTACCGTAATTACTTGCATCATATGACATCTGGAACCCTGCTGTTGTACCAAATAGTTCAAGACTTGTACTTGGAGCTGTTGTGCCGATTCCAAGTCGATTGTCTGTGTCATTCCAGAAGAAATTGGCTGCATCCTGTGTGAAGTTCGAACCGTCCGCAAACACAATCCCTCCGTTCGTAACAGTTGAGTTATCAAGATAATTCAGCTCTGCCGTTGAGATCGTTGCTCCCGAAAGTATATTGAGCTCTGTTGCTGTTGCCGTAATTTGTGTCCCTCCGATATATATACTGTTGAAATTTGCACTTCCTGCGACATTCAACGCATATGTGCCGACATCAGTTGTCCCGATCCCGACATTCCCGGTAAAGTCCGCATTGCCGACAACGGAAAGAATGTTGCTGGGGTTTGTCGTACCGATACCCATTCTCCCCGTATCGGTAATGGCCAGACTGGTAAAGTTTATGGGATTGATATAGGTAGTCTGATCCTGCCACATACCTGCTTCTCCGTTTGCAAGATCTTTGACTTGCAGATCGAGTGCATCAATGCTCGCCGTAAAGGTTTGTCCATCAGTTATGTAGTTATCTTCTGTATAAGTTCTGTTGCCGAGAGTCGCACTTCCATAACTATAAAGTTCACTACCGCTTACTATTCTGATATCACCGTTTACATCCAGAGTGTACTGAGGACTGGTAGTCCCAATACCGACATACCCATTATTTTTAATAGTCATCCTTGCACTTGGATCGGCTGTACTTCCTGATTGAGTTGTATTAAACGTTATCTTTCCCGGGTGACTTCCTGTATTCCAGGCGCCATCCGCTTCAATTAGAATTGCCGCTGCACCAGCATAAGCACTTCCGTCATATCCGGCACCATTAAATGAATAGATGTCGTCTCCTGACTGAAGGGCTATTGGTGAAGTAACTGTTCCACGGGCTCGTTCTGCGTTTAAAACTCCGCTTTCCCATGCATTATTCCCGGCTACTGTAAATCGAATTTGTGACTGAGCACTTGATTTTTTTATATCTATCGCATAGCTGGCAGGCTCATAAATGGTTAAACCAGCGGTCGGATTTGTTGTTCCAAGACCGATTCTTCCTCCCGTAAGATAAGCATTACTATTTGCAATGTTTGATCCGTCGAAGTACGGAAGATATCCTGACGTAAGAGACGTGATAAGGGCATCATTGCTGCTATCCTGATCCCATGCTGAAAGCTGTGTTGCGACATTGTTCGTGTCAAGAAGTGTCCCGGATCTCCCCGACAGCAAATTGATTTCTGTAGCGGTTGCATTTACTTGTGTCCCTGCAATGTATAGAGATGACGTGTTAAGTGATCCGTTTACCTCCAACTTATATCCCGGATTTGTTGTCCCTATTCCGAGATTTCCTCCCGTGGTAAGTGCCATTGAGTATGGGGCTCCTGTACCGAAGAGTAAGGCGTTTGTAGCATAGTTTTGTTGTGTCAAAATATTCCATGTAGATCCTGATCCACTGGTAAGACTTACACCTGCCGAGTATGTATTGTTTGTTCCCTGAACAGTCAAGAATGTATCGGATGCACTCGCGTTATATAGATGAAGTTTAGAACTCGGATTCGTAAGTCCTATTCCCAGATTGCCACCTGTGAGATATGCATTACTATTTGCAATGTTTGATCCGTCGAAGTACGGAAGATATCCTGACGTAAGAGACGTGATAAGGGCATCATTGCTGCTATCCTGATCCCATGCTGAAAGCTGTGTTGCGACATTGTTCGTGTCAAGAAGTGTCCCGGATCTCCCATCCAGCAAATTGAATTCTGTAGCAGAAAGTGTGAGATTAACTCCGTCAAGCAAATTCAATTCCGAAGCTGTTGATGTTACTTGAGTATCGCCAAGGTAAAGAGAGGATGCATTCAATGATCCACCCACGTTTAACTTGTAAGTCCCTGTTGAAGTCGTACCAATACCAACATTACCGGTACTGTTATTGAGATACAGATATTCATATGATCCGTCATAAAGTCTTGTCGATTGTGATATTGCACCTCCCAGACTGAACGTGGTACTAGCAAGACTGAGGCCGCTTCCTGCTGAATAAGTCGTATCGTTGTCCGTTCCGGTGATGGTAAGAGTATCTCCTGATATTGATGTTGAAATACTCCCAGCCCCAGTAATGGTGAGTGTGTCTGCAGCTGTATTAGCTGTAGTGCTGCCGCTATCTGCGGTAAATGTCGTAAAGACGTCAATAGTAACACCGGCAATTTCATTGTCTACATATGATTTAATCGCAAGTTGCGTAGCAAGTGCCGTATCAGCAGCACCGGTCCAGTTTGTCCCTGTTCCTGACACAATGGATGTCAATGTCGGTGTCGCTCCTCCGATCTGCAGTCCTGCAAACTGTACAGTGTCTGATGTTCTCACATTCTGATCCATTGCATACAATTCATATGCTCCTTGGCCTGTATTGATGGTCGTAAACGTCACCGCATCGGTCGTACTCACACTCTGATTTAATGATCCTAAGTATCCCCACTGAGTTGAAGAAATCGTTGTTGCTCCGATATTCTCAAGCTGATCTACTTCTCCACTCGTTAATGCTGAAAGTCCGATTGTCGTATACAGTGTATCCAAGTTCGCTCCGTCTGCTGAAACATCTCTCCCGTCTACTGTACCACTGACAGCAATGTTTGATGCAGTAATTGTTCCTGTTCCAAGGATTAGATTTCTTCCTGTTGCATCTATATCGTCTAAAAATACAGATTTGCCGTTTACCTGAAGATCTTTAACTTCTACCCTAGAACGGAAATCCCAACCGATATTACTGATAATGGATCTTGCAAGCCTGTTTGACTCTGCTGCCAGCACATTTACATTATTGACCTCAGTATAATTAGTGCTGCTTGACGAATTCTCATTTACAGCTTTTTTTGACTGCAACTTCTCGTTCATTATGCCTTTTACGACAGGATATGTCACAATCGCAGACGCAGTAATAATCATGACTAACACAACTATCGACAAGAGTGCTGCACGCTGGAATATAAATTCAGCAATAGGTGAGTTCTTTCTCGATTCTGTCTGCTTTACAGTCATACTGTAAATGTGGTTCTGGCTCTTTTGTTTTTTTACTGCAGCAACCTGATCTTTATATTCTTTTGCTTTTGGGACATCGCTAAGGGCAAACTTCCGATACCCTGAAGGTGTCCGAACTGAAGTAAAAACTCGTTCTTCTTCCCACCTGCGAACTGTAGATGAAGACACACCTACCAGGTGTGCAAATTCTTTTGGAGACAGATTGTAATCCTTGTTTTCAGTCGACATAAAAAGTTTGGTATATGTTTTCATTAAAACACAAAACAAACTCTGATGTCCAGTGGAAATAGGGCTTTTTTGGGCCTAATAGTTAATTAAATTAATTTAATGCATGATATTTTAATACTTTGTTCAATTTATTTGAAAATTGCTAAATGCCTATCCAATGCCCTCAATTATATTTCGCACTCTTATTAATGCAGAAGAAAACACGGAAGAAACGCAAGGGAAATCAATATACTAAAAATTGCCATTTA
Source organism: uncultured Gammaproteobacteria bacterium (assembly GCA_964394215.1). GTDB lineage: Bacteria > Patescibacteriota > Microgenomatia > UBA1406 > GWC2-37-13 > UBA1450. Next base: position 5,345 of record CAYMVU010000042.1, on the reverse strand, counting down.
GGGCTCTATTAAAGCATATTGACTATATATTATTAAGAAATCTATCAATCCAATAGCTCTGAATAAAAAGAAGGAAGATTATCGGGAAAATTTATACGTATTAAATGTGTAATATTTGCGGATATGAGTATTTTTTATGTACAAAAATAATCAGACAATAACGATGATATATGCAAGGATGACCGCTAATGCGACTAAAAGAACCGTAAATAGAGAGTTTGTAATGATCCCTATCATTATTGTTCTACGGGCAAGAGGATTTCGTCCCAGGGCCTCAACACCACGTAAAGCAATCCTGCCAAACAGAAGAAAACCGCTAATAAAGGCTATACCTACAACTAACGTCGCAAGTGTATATCGAAAAATTGGTGAAGTACCGGCCAATCCTCCCGATCCTAACCCTAGTATTTCTGATACCGATCGTTTTATAGTACTAACCATCCCCTGATCAGATAAACCAATACTATCTGCTGAAAACGTATCTCCTAGCGTCGTAAATCGAATATCGACCAATCCTCGTATCAGAGAAGTCTCATGTGGACTAACCGGTTTGAAACTATCGATTGCAACGGCAATAATAATGCCATCTTTATCTGCTTTCATCGCCTGTCCGGGAATACTGGACGCAGTAAGAAGATCACCGACATTGATCGGACCAGTCTCTCCGTTTACTAGTATCTTCGTTTCGCCTTTGTTTATCATCAATATATCTGCCAATGATGAGCCCTCCTCCTCAACGATTATGTCAGCCTGTTCTACAACAACCCCGACAATTTTCGAATCATATGGTTTATCACTCAAACGGTATGCGTTGTCTTCAAAGGCTACAATTGATCCTACCGGCGGCTTTTGTGACAATACAATATTCGTCGCTGCAGTAAATGGAACATAAGAAAATACTGTCCTAGGATTTATATTCATCCCCAGAACAAGAATACTTATCGATAAGAGGATGGAAAAGGGGTATTTGGAAATTGACATCTGCTTTTATTAAATCACGTAAAGCTCTTCCCCGTCAAATTAAGATAAAAAAAAGGTACCCTACTGACTTGAACAGCAGGGTACCTCAAAGTTCAGAGTTACGGTTCTATGTTTGCTTCCGGTGAGGCTTCTTCTGGTAATTCGATCTTCTCTTCCAAATTCGTTGTTGGAGGAGAAGGCAGAACCAATTCTTCCGGTGTTGGTGTCGGATTTGGAGCTACAGCTTCTTCTCCTTCTTCACCAACTTGCTGAGTTGCTTGCTGTTCAAGTGATTCTTGATATTTTTTCTTGAAATCCTCAAGTGTATTCTGAGCAGCTTTATAGTCTTCCTGCTGAGTCGCGGGATCAATTAATCCAACAACTATCTGCATCTGATCAACTGCCGGACCGTATAATCCCTTCTGGTAATAGGTCCATGCAAGATTGAAGTGAGCATTGGCCCAGTTCGGTTTTAAGGATACTGCCTGCTCAAACATCTTCTGTGCTTCATCATAGTTCTGGAACAGGTAATAGATCCCTCCAAGATCAAGTCTGAGAACCGGATTGCGTGGATCAAGAACTATTGCCTGCTGATAGGCCGATACTGCCCATACCGGAGCATTTTCAGCTACATTTACAATCTGACGATATACACCTGCAAGTGTCTGCCAATTAGTTACTTTCAAAGGATTCAATGAGACAGCTGTTTTTGCTTCTACAATTGATGCCTGTATCGCCTGTGCGATTGTCTGTCTGTCTTGATCAGTGAGCGCATCCTGTTCTTTAGCTGCTATGTTATTAGCTACCAACAGATTTGTCTGAGCAAACTGGCGGTGAAACTCTTCGTTAGAATTATTGTATTGTAATGCCTTTACTTGATTTTCATATAACTGCTGCAAACTATTTGAGGCTACTCCATCAAGGGATTTCTTAAAGTAATACTCCGCCATGAAATGTCTTCCCAAGAAATAGACAGTACTACCAAGAACAAGCAAGCAGAGGACAATCATTCCGATAAATATGGGCATAAGTCCGGTTAGATCAATAATATATTCATCCTGAGATGATTTTTTGTGAAGATCAGCGGCCATAAGAGCCAAACTCAAGAAGAACATAAAGAAGGAAATGATAGACGGCGGCAGTATCAACATGATGATAAGAGAAACAATAAACAACGCTGCCGTTTCTGATCTAACTTCTTTGATCTTCTTAATAAAGAGCGAAACTAACAGAGAAAATCCAACTAAACCCAGAATCCCGTTTTCCGTCAGTATGTGCAGAAGTACTGAACGTGAAGTATTGAAGGAATTTACCTGCCAAAGATCGGTAAGGTTATAGTTAATTGATCGAACTTGAGTAAAGAGCGTCGCAAAATTATCAACACCTACCCCAAACAATGCTGTCATTGGATTTTTTAATACCTCAACGGCTGCGTACCAAGACAATGCGAAAGGTGGAATTATAATTTGTGCGCCTTCGTTCATTATCTGCTGTGTTATAACAAAGACATGGAAAATTCCGGCAAGTAAGGTGAACAAAGCGATTACTCCCAAAATAATCATCATAACTTTATTCTGGTCATCATTGTGCTTATGCGTTTTATACATTCTCCACATATAAAATCCTAGTCCTGCCAAAACAAAGATCAAATAAGCTAAAAAGTGAATAGATGAACCAATAGGATTAAAAGTTGTGTTCGTTAGAAATGACCAATACGTCGGCAATGATGCATTCTGGAATGGATCCACCATAATGATCAAGGAAAAGACGGAAACCAATGCTCCTGATATCGCAAGAAGCAGAATCGGAGATAAGGTTGCCTTTGAAAAGACATGTGATGCATAAAAATAAAAGATTATAAATGCACTAATCATTACTAATCCATATTGTGGATTGTAGATTGCCTGCAATTTATTCGGGGACATGAGCACAATTGAAAGGATATATGAGAGCAATATCAAAATCATTGACTGAGTAGCTGGATTATGTATCCATGTAAATTTTCTTCCGATAAGGAATTTCCCGAATGAAAGAAACAAAAGACCAAAAACGGCAAAAACCAGAAAATAAAATTTACTGTAAATTAAGAAGTCTCGTGTAATTGGCACAAAGAAAAGTGGGAACAAAAACACGATCCCGTATATAACGAATTGAAGGATCTGGTTAATAGATTTTGACTGGGTACTCATATTATTTGATTGTAGAGACTTTTTTTGAGGATGTCAATGCCTTTCGAAAAAAGCTTACAAAAAGTTGTCATGACAACCTGATTCTGTGCACATCAATACTTGCTTTAAGAGAAAATATTATGCTTTTACAGATGAGAAATCTCAGATAACTATATATGTATTATTAACATGACGTCAATTAGGACGAAGAAGAATTTTTATGAGACCACACTTGATCGGATTTCCGAAAACATCTTTAGTACTTTGAAGACTAGGAGGACATTCTTTTGATTGCATAGTGGTAATATCCATATCTTCTAAAGCATAACCAACAATATTCGTAGAATCAGATACAACTCCATAACCAGGAACTGTTCCGATACCGATCCGATCTCCACGTAAAATTCGCCCATTCTCATTTGTAACCAACACATCGATCTGTCCAATTAGTCCGACTAAGTGTGATCTCGATGTATTTGGTTTGACGTTCCCGATAAAACCTGCTGTGGTTGAAATAGCTCCCACAACCACTTCATTTTTACGAGCGATACCGACTCCTCGTTCAGTAAGAGAGACAATTGTACCCTTCTTATACTCCACTGACGAATTAAGCTCAAAGTACTCTGCAAAATCTGCGCCTGCCGTCTCATACGAAACACCTTCATTATTAAGTCGTATTGATCCCACTTCAGTACCATCTTCTTCTTTTGAGACATCTGCCTGAAAGGATATAAATTTTGAATACTCACCTGTACTTGGTGTTGAAAGCCCCAAAGTCATAACTTTAGTATGCTCTGAGTCTTCAATACTTATATTCTTAATATTCACTATTGGGTTATAGGGTTCAAGGCCTACTACTTCAAGCTTTGAACTCGGTTCGAAAACTCCTATGCCAACACTTCCCGAAGGAATTAATGTGTACCCGCCGGCATCAGGCTGGATCATGATGTTTCCCTCTCCCCCACCAGACGTTTTGAGGCTCAAGGACAACCCTTCTAATACAAATTCTCCGCTCGTAGCTTTTATCAACGGGTTCGTGGCATCAATCAGCATCGTAGCATTCTCATCCAGATAGGGAATATTATTTTCTCCTGTTCCTACTGATTTCCCTGAAACTTGTGCCGAATTCTGGGAATATGTCGAACTTAAAATACGATACCTCGGGCTTATTTCCTCACCAGTAGCAACTGTTACACCTAAGAACAATACTTCATTCGAAAGAATAGCCTCAGGTATTGGTTCCATGCCACAATCTGATCCTAGGATTACTGTAAATTCTCCTTGGAAATCAGGTGTTATTCCGTTTGTTCCTATACACTTCCCTTCATACAGCGCATCTCCGGAATTTTGCTGAGCATACAATCGAAATAGTACATCTGTCTTTGTATCGATTGGTGTGCCCTCAGCATTTTTTAGAGTTCCTCTAAAAGGTATCGTCCCCGCACTTATTGCTGATTCATCACTCTGTGAAGGTCTATATACGTAATAAAAACCGACCAGGATAAGGACAATCGAAAAGAAGATCAAAATCAATGGATAGATAATCCGGTTTATATTAATTGTGTTTTGTTGAATGGGAGCCTTCTCTTCAATTTCATTCTCTCTTCTTTTTATCTTCTCAGTAATCGACTTATTTAGATCTGTGTACTGGGAACGTGAAATCTTCTTACTTCTGTTAAGCCACTCTATCCATTCTTTTAACTCAGCTTTGACTTCAAATAATTCATCTGCATTGCTGGTTGTGGAAATTTTGCTATTAATTGTTTGATGTAGATTCTCAATTGTATTTTTACCCATATCTACTTTACATAATAACACGTTCATTTTAAAACAAATCATCCAAAACAAGGTTTCCATGTGCTATTGGAATCGGATAAATAAAAATAATCACATACGTGAAAATTCATAAACTCAAAACGCATAAACCCACGAACTAAACAACTTCCAACAAATAATACATACGTTACAGTATTTATTTAATCACTAATTAATCTATTTATATACACGGCTCTGTGTGGCCTCAGATAAAGAATAAATTGCAAATCTGGACCATCTGCAACCGTCATCACATGCATGTAGCAGTGTCAATATTAACTATAAGATATATTAGTACATTTTCCCTTTTACCACAACATAAATACCTGAAATATCTTTTTCTCGCACAGCAACTCTATTTCTCTATTTAACCCTATATTAAATATTAATTGATATTAATTT
>CAYMVU010000041.1:0-9235 GCA_964394215.1 uncultured Gammaproteobacteria bacterium | reverse complement strand
AAACTGCATAAATGGCTTCGTTATTTACAAACCAGTAACTTATGATTTTGTCATCGAGAATGACTGACCCCAGCGGGATAACAAGTTTCCCCTTCCATATTTTTTTTTGCTCCCAAATCGGTTCTTCAAGTTCCCAGATGAGCTCTTCAGGGTTATCTTTATCAAACAGCGCAAGATATGCTTCATAATGCTGATATCCGTCCTGAATCTGTTTGCTAAAAAAGAGAACCAGATTGCCGTCTGGTCGTTCAAACACATTAGAAAGTTCTAGAGGCTTGGCTGAAATGATCAAAGGTTTTTCCTGAGGAATCCAACCTTTTTTGCTGTCATAATATGCGATTTTTATACTTCTGTCTCCGAAATATACCGCTTTCTTTTTCCCTTTTTCCCGACCGGGTACCGGAACTGCGTGTGGAAGCTGTTCATTAGTATTCTCTTTTTCGGCATGTCCGCTGAGATTGAAATTGAAGCCGTCTTCACTGACGGTAGTCCAGATTTCTCCCGTTGCTTTCTTTTTGTACTGATAAACCAGTTTATTGTCCTGTTGATATACACGAAGCGGTATGTCGTCAGGAGATACGTGAGACGTAACAAAAAATTTTTGTAGTTTCAGTTTTATTGCATCAAGTGAAGTCATTGCCGTGTGAATATACAAGGTATATATTCATCATACAATGATAAATTTTCTTTTACAATATGCAGTATTAAGCAACAGAAAAGGCAATTTGATTATTGAAGCGGGATCTTGATAATCTTGTCATCACCTGTCTGTGGATCACCCCTGCCGTCATTATTACTTGTTGCTACATAGAGATATTCATCCGGACCCAAAACGGCAACTCTAAGCCTGCCGTACTCATCAACAAGCAACTCACGAATCTCACTTAAGGAATCATTTTGAATAGCCGTTTCATACAATGCGCTTCCTCGAAGACCGACAAAGTAGAGAGTATCCTGAAAAATTGCCGCTCCTGCAGGAGCCCAGGTAGTTGCGGAACCGGAATTCATGATCGGCGCAATCATACCGTTTCTCGTCTCATCTCCCTGTATTTCAGGCCATCCATAGTTTCCTCCTTTCTGTATCAGATTGATTTCATCAAACCCGGATTGGATACCGGATCGCCCGTGTTCAGTGGACCAAAGTCTATTCTGACTATCCCAAGCCAAACCCTGTGGGTTTCGATGTCCATATGAATATACGGCGTTATCAAACGGGTTATCCGGAGCAGGCTCCCCTTCCGATGTCACTCTGAGAATCTTCCCGGCTAATGAGTTTGTACTCTGTGCAAGTGACGGATCCTGTGCATCTCCCGTTGTAATGTAAAGCAAACCATCCGGACCAAAGGCAATCCGCCCTCCGTTGTGGTTTGAGGCACCGGGAATCGCATCGATCACAATTTTCTGATCTGTCAGCGCTCCGTTTTCATATGTCATACGGACTACCCGATTCAAAGTATTATCTCCCTGTCCGGCATATGTGTAATATAAATAAACGTGATTATTTACATCAAAGTTAGGATGAAGGGCCATTCCTAATAGTCCACCTTCACCAATTTCCAGCACACCCTCAACATCGGCCACTGGTTCTACTGTAAGCTCTCCTTCCGGATTGATATATCGGACGGTTCCCGGACGTTCAGTAACAAGCATTCCTCCATCCGACAAAAAGACAATCTCCCAGGGAGTGTCAAGATTCTCGGCCAAGACAACAATTTCGCGTGATGAGGAATCAATGACGTTACCAGGCGGGTTGAGAGGTCTCGTCGGAGGCTGTTGATTGAAATAGATATATATTCCTGAAGATATTACCAAAACGCTTACCAGCGCTATCACTCCTTTATTCATAAAATGAAGTATAAAAAAGAATTATCAAAATTGTGTAATGAATGCCTTACAGAATACTTCTTGCTCTTTATCCGGATATTTACCGAAATAGTATATAGTACAGGTATTATCAATATCACTTATTATGAAAACCTTTCAAGATATCCATCATGAAATAAAAGATGCGAGAGATCATGCAAAAGAGAGTATATCCAATACAGATGATGAACAAGCAAAAGCATTGCTTGAAACATCCTTTGAAGTGTTGGCCGGTCTGGAAAAGGCATTTGATCACTACACTCAAAAATCTGAAAAAGCTTGGCAGTGATTGAATTATTTCGACGATCTGGCCGGTAGTTCAACGATGAAGGTTGATCCTTTCCCCTGTTTGCTCTTGAGATGTATTTTACCTTCATGAGCTGTGATAATCTGATGTGAGATATACAATCCGACTCCAAGTCCTTTGATATTTCCGTGACCATTTCCACGCTCGAAGCGTCCGAATACTTTATTTTGCATGTTCTTCGGAATCCCGAGACCGTGATCCTGCACGATAATATGATATTTTTCTGATTTTTTTTCAATTTTGACATCAATAGGCTTGTTGTCTCCATATTTTATGGCGTTAGTCAATAGATTGGTTATGACCTGTACGATCCGGACTTTGTCATATATTCCGACACAGGCTCCCTTAATGCCTACCGTGATCGGATAATCCGGTTTTCTCATTGAAAGTTTGACATGCTCAACTGCTTCCTTAACTATACTTGCCAGATCAATTTCAGTCGGTTCCAATTTCATTCTTCCTGTTGTAATTAGAGATACATTTGACAGATCCGAAATCATTTTTGATAGCCGATCCGTCTGCTGCTCAACGCTTTCCAGCATATCCATCAGTTTTTGTACGGAAAAGTTTGCCAATGAGACATTTCTGATATTATGCAGTGCCCGCTGTATTTGTAACAATGAAAGAGTTAATGGCGTTTTCAGTTCATGGCTGGCAATTGAGAGAAACTCATCACGGGCTTTTATTTCTGCCTTTGCAAGAATATTTTTTTCTTTTTCATCCCGGATAAGATCAAGGAATATATTATGTTTCTTTTTATACTCAGAAACTTCATCTGTTCTTTTTGCTTTATTTAGGAGAAAAATAACCAAATAATTAACCCACATAAAAAGAGCTACATCTATTGCGACTTCAAAATACTGCTGAAAAGGCAACTGAAACGAAGGAAGAAATAAATACACATATCCGGTAGTACACACTGCCAAAGACACAAGACCGATTCTCGTTGTCCCAAACCAACCGCTCAAAATGACCGGAATACTCAATAGCAAAAAAGGGTCAATACTCATGTACCGTCCGATTACATACGTAGCAGCGACCATAAAAAGACTTCCAGTAACTGTTCCACCAAACTGGATCATTTTTTCTTTGACATATTTCCCGTCAGCCGTTGAGAAGTAGTTTCTTATAGTTGTGAGATAGTTTGATGTCATCATAAGTTTACAGCGTTTCAATTATATAGGAGGTCTTATGAGAAAACAATTTTATATCATTAATTGATGTGTATGAATATCATCAAATGCCAAAAATGAGGTACACTTGTGAAATACCATGAATAGCAACTCACTTTCTCGTTTTATTTGGCTGTCAATTGTAGCAGCCGTTCTCACAATCGGACTTAAATCTCTCGCGTACGTTGTCACCGGTTCAGTCGGTCTCCTTTCCGACGCTCTAGAATCAATCATAAACCTTGCTGCAGCAGTCTTTGCGCTTTTTATGATAAAACTTGCGGAAAAGCCTGCTGATAAAGACCACCTCTACGGTCATACTAAAGCTGAATATTTCTCAAGCATATTCGAAGGTGTTCTCATAGTCCTTGCCGCAGTTACGATAGGATATAGCGCGACTGAACGCATATTCAATCCCCATCCCATTCAGGAAGCATTTCTCGGAATTGGAATATCTGCCCTTTCAACAGCAATAAATCTCGCAGTTGCTCTTGTACTTTTACGCGTCGGGAATAAATATAAATCAATCACACTTGTTGCTGACGGCCAGCATCTCATGACTGATGTCTGGACCTCTGTTGGGGTTGTTGCCGGAGTGGGCCTTGTATGGATTACAAATATCCAGATTATCGACCCGATCGTGGCCCTTGTTGTTGCAGGAAATATTATCCGAACAGGTTATCATATTTTAAGACAATCAATGATGGGTCTTCTTGATGCCTCACTTCCTGAGGAAGAAATGAGAGAAATAAAGAGAGTGCTCAAAAAATTTCAGAATAAACACGGTATCTCTTACCACGGACTTCGAAGCAGGCAGTCAGCCATGCGAAAATTTATGTCTGTTCACATCCTGGTGCCGGGAAGTTGGTCTGTCCAGAAAGGACATGATCTTCTGGAAGAAATTGAAAAGGATCTGAGAAACACGCTCCCCGGGATCACTGCACTTACACATTTAGAACCCCTTGAAGATCCCAAATCGCACGAGGATATCATGCTCGACAGAGAATAGGTGCTTTTCACTATTCTCTAACACTCCTTTTATTTTTGCTGTGTTACAATCAGAATGATTTGATTTTATCCACTTGTGACATGATCAATGAAACAAACCGACAAACTTGAACAGATATACAAAGCATCGCTTGATCTTCTGGAAACAACTTCGGTACATCAAACGTACGATACTATCATCCACTGGGCAATGAAACTTGTAGGAGCAAAATACGGCTCCATTTTTGAAATTAATGACAACCAAGCTAAACGAATATATACCAGTGATAAAACATTGTTTGCAATCCAACCCCGAAAAGACGGCGGGGCCTACGTCACCTATCAAACAAAAAAACCGTATCTGAAACAGGCACGGGATATTGCAAAAATTCATCCAGAACTGATAGAACTGGGAGTCACTTCTGATATCAGTATTCCGCTCAGTTACGGCAACCAGGCATACGGAGTCCTATCTGTTTTAGCTCCGAAAGGCAAGCCGTTCAGAAAAAAAGACCTTGAAACCATCAAAATATTCAGTCCGCTCGCATCATTTGCTCTGAGACAACAACGTCTGAAGAAACAGCTACAGGATCTGCTGTCTGAAAGAGATCTGTTCATTTCCATTGCGGCACATGAGATGTACTCTCCTCTCACATCCATCCTGTCATATACGCAACTCCTGAAAAGAAAAGTGAAAGATAAACAGAGTTCTCTTCTCATTGATAAACTTCTTCATAGCGAAAAGCGACTCCAAAGCTTGATAGATGAATTTCTCAACTTACAGCAAATAACGACAGGAAAAATTCACTACAATTACAGAAAAACGAATATCATCACGGTTATTCAAAATGCCATTGAACACTTCAAACTTCGCTATCCTCACCACTCAGTCATACTTGAACGCAAAAATATTGATACATGCTTTTATGTATACGGTGATGCCGATAAACTCCTTCAATCAATACTCAATATCCTAACTAATGCAGGAAAATTTTCAGACAGAAAAGATCCCATTCACCTTACGGTGACACCATCGGAAAAGCAGATCAGTATAGAAATAAGAGACCATGGAGACGGGATTCCCCGAAATGAACTCAATCGGATATTTCAGCAGTATTACAGAAGTAAGAAGACGAAAAAGCAGGGAATGGGTATCGGACTTTTTTTAGTAAAGCACATCATTGACGCACACGACGGTATAATCGAGATCAACTCGAAAATTAAAAAAGGGACAACGATAATAATAAAACTTCCATCCTATGCCCATAGAAATCGCAAGTCCATCTGATGAGCTGGAACAATGGCAGAATACTCACGGTGAGACTCTTGCATTAATTGATGAAACATATATCCCTCACCCCTTTATTCAGCGTTCCAAGCAAATGCCCTTAAGCACCCTCCTTACAAATACAGCTCATCACCTCTATCATCACTCTGAAGTTCCTCATGTAATAGTCGTAAGCGGCGCCCCAAATAATGGTAAAACCACCCTTGCCCGCCATACAATTTTACCGTTATTTGAATCTTCTGCGGAGACTATAGAACATATAAACTGGGATGAGGAAGAGTTATCGCTTGAAGATATTATCTTCTCAGTACAACAGGACCCGGATGGAGAACACACTCAATTACTGCATCAGATTGCATCTTCTACAAACGATATGTACTGGCCTCTTGGAAATTATTTGTTTGAGTTTCTTTCTCAATACAAACGGGATCATATTCAGCCGGATCATTCGAAATTTCTTATGGCAACATATACCCGTGTTTTTCAGAAAATTACTGCGCTTGTAAATACAGCTCAAAAGAGACAAATAATTATTGCAGATGTCCCTGGGGCAACAGGTATTTCCACAAAACCGACATCTTTCGTGAGACATCCAATGTTTGAAACACGACCGTATGCAAACGCACTATGTGCCCATCTTCGCCTTGAGTATCCAACTCAAGTATATATTTCATCAATAGGCCTTGGGCCCGGTCCGCGTTTATATCCGAAACAGCTTGAACGTTATGAAATCCAGAAAAGAACTTCAGATTCCTGGCAGCAACTCGGCCGAAGCGGCAGCCATGAGCAGGTAAGGAAAGCACGGCTTCACAGTTGGGCAATTGCACATTCATTCAGCGATCAATTACCTGCTGAAATGAAAGAGTTTCAGGAAAATTTTAACCCTCTCAAGCCACAAGTTGATTGTGAAAAAATTGCTTCAAATATTACTGATCCTGTGTTGCAACAGTTAGTGAGAGAGTGTATGGAAACAGCCGATGCAATGAATGTCAATCCGAGACACATGCTTTGGCAAATGGGATGGGATTTAGCTGCCGCCTGTCTTCTTGAGATTAACAATAGAAACGCCGATATACAGGGTGTGTACCTCACCAATCCGCAATAGTTCCTTCCATGCAGAAAGATTTCTATTCTCTCTCTTTTGAAAGAGAGTGTCTGAATAGAAGCCAATACAAACCTACTGTGGGAATACGAATAAGATGCAAAGCCAACAGTGCATGTGCCGGGGAAAAGGAATCTGCAGCCAGGCCTAAGACATAGGCTATCATGCCAAAGAAGATACTTCCTACGAATGAATTTAACGAACCCATCGTCGCACGTTGTTTTTGGGTAAATTCTTTTTGCATGAGAGACTTCTCAGATACTGATGCCACACCGTATGTCAATGATGTCGATGACATGAGTATGGGAGAAAGAACGGAAGGAAATGCCGCAGCAATAATATTCACCAGCCGCGAATAAAGATCTGTCACAAACAGAAGTTTCGAAGCTCCGAATTTTTTAATAATCTTTCCGCTGTACCAAAAACTGGCGGTTGCCCCGATATTTGAAAGGGTTTTCGCTATACCGATTGCCCATACCGGCCAAAGAGTATTGTAAAATGCAGCCTGGAACAAATATGATGCTTCTCCGAATCCGAAGGAAAGGACTGAAGTTATACTCAACAGTCTGAGCTTATAATTTTTTACAAATATACGGGCAGCTTCTCCGATATGATTATAAATATTTCCGCTTTCTGTCGTTTGTACCTGCGGATCGATAATACGGAATGCAATTAAAAGACATGCTACCTGAGAGAGAACTGATAGCCACATGATCAAAGGGAATGACCATACAGCAATAATTCCCCCGACCACGGCAGATATCCCGAGCGCAATCTGAAACATCGAATCAAGCTGGCCTAAATAATGTTCATACTCTGCCTCTCTTCCCTCCTGTGACAGCGTGTCGTGTAGTAGCGCATCATTGTTTCCGCTATAAAACGACCGTGACAATCCCTCAAGGACAGCACCTACTGCAAGAATCCAAAATGATTGACCGACAGCATAAAAAACAGAATACAGAACTGCAGCTCCCGCTCCGAGAATAAGTGTTTTTCTTCTTCCGATAAAATCAGAAAGTACACCGGTCGGAATCTCAAACAATGCGGAAGAGATCATTGTGATGGAGAAAATACTCATGCCGAGGGCATATGATCCGGTGACCTGGGCAAAGTAGATGATCGCGATCGGTGCATATAGCCTGAGGTCGGTAAAAAAATTGAACCACTTCAATAGCTTTATATTGTTATGAAGAGACATGCAGTAATTATAGCAGGAGGGCTCTGTTATTTAATATTCTTTTGTAAAGTTATCAAAGGATCATCGACATAGCCAAGCTTCTTATAAAATCCAAGCACTTTTTGATTTGATGTATGAACCTGCAGGAAAATCCGCTGTATTCCCCGCTCTTTTATTTTCTTCTCTAATGTATCAATAAGAAGTTTTCCGTAGCCTTTTTTTTGGAGATTGGTTTTCACAGCGAGACGATGGACGGATACCGATCTTCCGTCGTATGATCCGAGTATTGTTCCTACAATGTCTCCGTCTACCTCAAGTACGAAGCACATATCTTGATTCAATCTTAACATCTCGTCAAAACGTATCTTTTCCTGATCATACGGACGCACCCAAAGCCCGACCTCTTTCCAAAGATTATATGACTTATCAAAATCACCCAATAGTATTTGACGTATTTTCATATGATATTAGATAAACAACTACATAATAGGCTGCGCTTATGAGTACTTATAACCAAAGCCGTATTATCAAAAGAAATACTCCCAAAAAAGTGATTACAGTAAAAAAAGGAACAGCCTTTTTGGCCAGATAATCAGGAAGAAACAAATTAAAAAAAGGTACCGGATCATCTATTTTTTTTTGCAGATGAATCAAAGGACAGTCTCCTCCGTTCAAAATGAAAACCACAAATCCCTCTATAGCAAGACTGAGCATCGCTGCAATGAACAAAAGATTAATGTGAAGAGTGAACACCGTGTAATACAATAATCCGATGCAAAAGATAAAGTAAACAGCAAATGTGGCATGTATCGTCCGTAACAAAATAATTGAGGAAGTTTTTTTTACCATTTATATAAGAAAAGTATATCAAGTTCTTGGCCTTTTGAATAAAGTCTCTGGAGAATTGTATAAAAGTGAGATATAGTTTTTACATGGCAGAAAAATTTACCAAGGCAAAAAAAGAGAAAAAAAAGCCTAAAAAAAACAAGAAGAAATAAGTTTTAACTTATTCAGGCTCCAGTTATGAACTCCTTCACGTGCAAATTCGTGCGGTTTGTTTTTTGCCTCATAATCCATATGCGTTTACTTTGTAGAGAATCACCTGTTCAAATGTAGAATTTCTGATGGTAATTACATGTACCGTAGTGGTCGGGCTGAATGTCAGTTGATTTTCAAAAAGCATTTTCGCATAAACCTGAAAATATTTTGAATAACTATATCGCTTGACAATATATCGATTATCGATATATAATGATGCCTATGAATAATTCTCTATCTCAATCTGAATTCTATATACTCCTTTCTCTTGCCATAAAAACCCGGCACGGATACGAAATTATGA
>CAYMVU010000040.1:0-9709 GCA_964394215.1 uncultured Gammaproteobacteria bacterium | reverse complement strand
TCTTCACGTATTGCCTCCTGATCTTTTCGTCTTTTTACTGTGCGCTCCATGTCTTTTTCTGATTCTTCGCGACAAGCATCATCCGAGCACTTGTAGATAGAAGTTGTCACCGGACTGTGCTGCATGGGGACTTTTTCGACAGTTACACTCATCAGGAGCATATTACTGCCGCATTTATAGCATTTTCTGTTGGTTAGTTGTGGATATTTAGGTTTCAATATATCCTATTATAGCGCAAAAAAGCCGTTTTTGCTAACGCATCAAAGATTGTCCTTTATATCATTTTCTGATTCTATCAAATTATGGCAAAACAGAAAAAAGCACCAACCCCGGCATCTCTTTAAATACTGTTGTGGTCATCTTTGTATCTTTTGTGATCGGTTTCGGTCTTGGAACAAAAGTCAGGCAAGCACAAACTCAAAAAACAGACAAAATGACCGAGCCTTCTCCGACTCCGGTTGCAATGTATACACTTGAAGATGTCGCAGTACACAACACAAAAGATGACTGCTGGCAGGTAATTGACGGAATCGTTTGTGATTTTACAGCTTATATTGCATCAGATGCACATCCTGGAGGTTGAGCTATGATCAAAGACTACGAAACCGATGCGTCAGAAGCCTATGCCAATAAACCACCGCACTCAGAGTATGCACGAACACTTCTCCCCGATTATGAAATCGGAAAACTGAAATAATGTCATATCTGCAGGCGAGCCCAGGCTTCATACACTAAATATGCCGGCCATACAATGGATTTGAAAATTCCCCACAGGATCTGTGAGAATCCGTCGGCATACTGGATGTTGTAGACAAGTGATCCGATAAAGCCGAATCCATAAACCGCTCCGCTTGAAGACTTGCACATACATAAAGTATAGTCCTTTCGACAATCTTTGTAAATAAACCTGAACGAGCTGTTATTCATAAATTCAAATGCATATAGCATTCTCCTCTCACTCGATGGTATCCTAATGATAGTTGTATGTTTAAAGGAACTCTCAAAAAAATACTTCTTCCGGTAATTATTTTCATTATCGGAGTCATAATCTTTCTTTTCGGATCTCCTCATCTTGAAAATTTCCTGAACGAAAAAAAAGACCTCATCAACACCATTACTCTCAAGCTTCAGATTGTTGAATCAATCCGATCTTCCGATCAACCGGAAATGCGGCAATCTGCCGATGTGACGATGAAAAAGTATGAGATTAAGAAGCAGGAGTTCTGTAAAAAGCGCTATTTCTATCTGAAATCTGAATGTGAATTGAGGGAGCTGAACAAGTCAAGCCTTAACACACTTAATTCTTTACTGGAGAAAGGTATCCAGGAGATTGTAGAGATACAAAATGAAGTACTTATTTAAACGGATATCCTGCTCGAAAAAATAATGTAAAAAAGAATATCACGAATTTTCTACGTATTTCTTAAAGTTATCCATGATTGCCTGCCAGCCTTGCCGCTGCATTTCACGGGAATTTTCTGCTTCAGGATCAAAGGTTTCAGTGACTTTTACACCTTCAGGGACTGTCTCAAAAATTACTGAGACATGTCGTCCGTCATCCATGTCATATTCGATTCTTGCATGCTCCTCGACGTCGGTATACTGACCGGAAAAGTCAAAACTGGTGCTTTTATCTTTCGCGGCCATAACTGTATTGAATCTTCCGCCGATCCTCAGATTATTCTCAGCAGAAGGGGCTTCCCAGTCATCTGAAGCAAACGCCCAGTTGGTAATATGTTCAGGAGCAGTCCAGTAATCCCAGACTTTCTCCACAGAAGCATTGATTGTTGTTTGTACGGTAATTGGTTGAGTATTCATAGTAGTTCGATTGTAGCAGAGGTATTGTAAATGTTACGTAAGGACTTCTGACACTCAAATCAGCAGAGTATCAATTTCTTTCACAGACTGCAGCAACCTCTCTTTTTCATTTCCCTGCACGATGATATACCCTTTCCCTTTTTTCTCAAGCTCGGTAATAAATCGTTCATGCATCCAGTGACGGCTCTCCTCTCCTACGCGGATTTCGTCTTGTGAAAACGGCGTGTCGGGATCGGTGAGGATATAGAGATGAAAAACTCTGTCTTCTGCCAATTTTCTTACTTCTTCTGATTCCTTTTCTAAATATTTCTCATGCCAGATTGCCGTCGCGAAAGCATCGGTATCACAGATCAGTATCTTGTTTGCAACTTTCGAAAGAGCATCTTCAAACGCATTTTGCTGTTTGGCGATATGCACAAACTCCCGGGTTTTCCAGTCATCATGTCCTTTTGTGTATATACGCCCTTCAGTATATGTCCGTCCGTATTCAGGAACCCAGCAGGTTTGGTAATGTTTTGCAAGAGCGATCGCAAGAGTCGTTTTTCCGGTAGATTCAGCTCCGAGGATGCAAATGCGTTTGATCATAAGAAGTCATTATAGCAACATTCGTATGGAAGGAGAAAATGCTCCTAAAGGTTGGATGAATGAGTTTCAGTGTTAAAGGACTAGCTTACTTTACGAACGTATTCTAGTTGAGCCATATTCATATCATACCTTCTTGCCGTACGTAATTCAAAATTTTTGTACGTGTCAAGTTCACCAAATAATTTTATCCCGCTACCAAGTAGAACAGGTGCAATAAAGAGTATCATCTCATCTAGAAGGTCTTTTTTAATAAACTGTTGCGCAACTCCGGCACCACCCTCCACCCAAATATTTTTGTCAGTTATTTGTTTTGCCTTTTTTAGTACTTCAGCGATATCTTCATCCGTAAAGAAGTCATCTTCTTTGGCCCGTGGATTTTTTGGTTTCGTTGTAAGGATAAATTTCGGGATTGGATGTGCACTATCCCAACCGTTTCTCATTTCCAGATCATATGTGTTTCGACCCATGATAATTGCGCCAACACTTGCAATAAAAGGTTCCCATGCATATGGGTTATCACCCCCTGAGTCTATATCACTCCCTGAATTCAACCATGAGAGATCTTCATTTGGACCGGCAATATATCCGTCAAGACTCATCGCAATATAAAGAATGGTTTTCCCCATTTGTCGATTATATCAAAAGCTGTTATCGAAGAAGCTCGTAGAGAACAATAGAAATACGAACTAAACTAGATGACTTCAGAATTTATCTGCTTGAATTGGCAGTTCAGATTTCTACACATTCATCCTCTATCGATTTTGTTCATTTTTAAGGCCTATAAATTGAATTTCTTCTTTACTTCGTGATTGTCTGATGACATCAGCATAAAGATGCGGTTGTGGAATGTCTATCAAGTACAAATCCTTCTGTAGTAATGGATTAGATACTTTAACGGTTCCATAATTCCACAATCTCCCCCACAATGATTGATCTACTTCTACCTCTTCTACCCGCTGTGTAGCATAGATATTTTCTTTAATATTCCAAATGCCCTTTTGCTCAATAATTTCGTTCTCACGGGTAATATATATTGTGCGCATCCATCTTAGAAAGATAAGGACAATTACTATCATATTAAGCATCTGAAAACACAGCATAAGGAATGAATACAACATAATGATGGGAATATATTGATCAATAGTTTCTTTAAAAGCAACAAGAGGAAGGGTAATGAATAATGTTAGAACACTGATAAAAAATTGTGTGCCAATAATCCGCACAATAACAATAGCAGTACTCATGCGAATGGGGTAACTATATGGTATCTTTTTATTACTATCTCTCAGTGTTACCATATATGAAGGATTTAATACTAAAATTTAGTATTCATAATTAAAACAAACCTACCAAATATTGTCAATATTCTGCACGATTAAGATTGGAAAAAATTGTGACAGTTATGAGAGATCGATGAAACCACAGATTCATACTTCAACGGTACAAGAAAGAAAAAATAAACATGAAGAAAATTAGAAAAATAGGCTCTCCTTGATTGACTTATTCAGGAACAGGGAAATTGTGATTCCACCAGCTTTATATTTTCTCGCGTCATTCCGTTTTTAAATAAACCATATCATTTGGATCAGTATTGGGATCAAAGTAGACGTCACCTGCTTGACTGTCTCCAGTTGTTTTACACATATTTTGATCTCGATATTCTTTGGATATCTCCATCTTCTCCAAAGTTACTCCGTATGCTTCATACTCCGCAAGTACCTCATCAGTTGCATGTGCAAGTGGCAGATCTACAGCAGGTACAGCCATGGGGCGTGTGAATTTAACAGCCATATCAAAATTATCCGTCGAGTTTTCAGGCCCTCGCGTCATATATGCAGTTCCGATTACTTCTCCTGCCCTTACTTTAGATCCCTGCTTAAGATCATCTCGCAAATCGATATGAAAAAAAACGAAATGCCATTGTCTGGGATTTTTTGAATTATTATCAGGCGTAAGCCAAATCTGTTGATCATATGGTTTGCGTTCGGGGTCTCTCTTTTCGATGTTTGATATATGACCGTCAAATGGAGCTATTGCTTTAACCACTCCGTTTTTACCGATAAGATCTTCTTTTACCTTAATATAATGTTTCATCGAACGCGGAGTAGATTCTTTCATACCTTCTCTAGCCGTAGGATTGCGATAATCATGCCCCATACAGCTGCGATACTTTGAAAATCCCCGGATTTGTGAAAGATCTAGAGGATTTACTACAATGAATTTTTCATTCAGTTCTTCTTCGGTTGGTTCACCGGAAAATATGACACCCATGAATACAAAAAAAGTGACGATAACGAGAGGAATTGTCAGAAGCCACTTCACTTTTTTAGGAAGTTTTATTCGCATACTTCATATTAGTATATATTCTTGTTTTTTTTCAATACCAATGTGAGTGAATAGATTATCTTTTGCTTCCACTCGTTGATATGTTTTGTAACCAAAGGATACCTATGGAGATAATCAATCAAATATCTTGTATGATTTTATAAAATTACTGACGATGTACAACCGCGGGGGTTGAACCTCGGGACAACTCTACCAAAGTCGCTTTACGTATCAAATTTGCAATTATCCAATAGTGACCAATCCCTACTTACAATTTTGATATAATTGTGACGGATGCTTAAGAACATTTCTTCAAAGAGGGATTTCGTTTACGTCAGACATCTTTCAGATGTCTGACTTGTCATGCCATAATATCCAATACTTCTATAGGTACCAAGCACCGCAATCACTGCCCTCTTTGCCTATGGTCACGTCATCTTGATCTTCAAACACCAGGAGACCGAAGGTCTGCTTGTGGTGCAAGAATGATGCCTATCGGCTTGACTCTAAAAAACGTCAAAATCAATTACTTTACCGGTAGAACTTCTGGAGAGGTGATGATAGTCCACAAATGTCTGAATTGCGGTAGTTTTTCATGTAACAGAATTGCCGGGGATGATAATCCTCATGCTATTACTAGCTTATTAGACATGGACAGTCATATTCCTCCTCATCCGAATCAGGATATTTGGTTGCTGGGTATAGAAGACAGAAATGAAGTGTTAACTGCACTTTATGGTTATGGCAATCAATGAAGAAATGTCATTTTTGATGCTCGCTCGGCTGGATGATTACCGAAAATATGAATGGATTAGTGAAGAATTTATGGCCTCTGATGAAAATTTAAGGCAATTATTAGAAAGTTAGAAAAAGTTAGAATTAGTCCCCACATATGGGGACATAGGATAAAGAAATCACCACTTTGTTAAAAAAATGGAGACTTAATAACTATAATCTCCCCATTTTTGGGGATATCTATTGACAATCTCCCCACTTTAATATAAAATTGGGGACATGTTCAAATTCCAAAACCATACCTTTCCACCTGACTTCTCTAAAATTTACGATGCAAAATTAGCTAATCAGCTAGCTAATACGCATGCTTCCATTTCTGCTTTGAATCAGATGAAAAAGGTCCTACAGAACCCTGAGCTCTTAATGAGGCCAATATTGGCTAAAGAAGCAGAGTCCAGTTCTCAACTGGAAGGAACTCAGGCTTCGATTGAAGATGCTTATCAAATTGATGTTACAGAACAAACAGAAGAAAAGAGAAATGAAGCTTTAGAAATTAGAAACTATGAAGAAGCTATGCTAACAGGACTTAGCATTATGGCAAAGACAAGTCCAAATATATCTGAACTATTAGTTAGAGAAACACATAAAAGATTAATGCAAGGAGTAAGAGGTCAGACTAAAAGCCCAGGAGAATATCGAAAAGAAGAGGTTTGGATTGGAAAACTAGGTACAGGCAGAGACGAAGCAAAGTATATACCTCCTGATCCAAATCAGGTTCCAACTCTAATGGAAGGATTACTTGATTTCATCAATAATTCCAGCGATCTACATGTACTACTTACTTGTGCAGTGATGCACCATAGGTTTGAAGCTATTCATCCTTTTAAAGATGGTAATGGACGAGTAGGAAGACTATTAATATCTTTTTACTTAATTGGCCGTGGGCTACTTGATCTACCTATGTTGTATCCAAGTGGATACTTTGAAGAACATAAAGAGGACTATTTGGCTACTTTATCTCATGTTGACAAACATGAATCCTGGTATGAATGGTTTCTATTTTTCTTAAAAGCACTTGAAACTCAAGCAAATATGTCTCTTCAAATTGCACTTAAAACTGATGAGTTGTTTAAAGATTCTCGTTCAAAAATAGAAAAAGAACGTGCTAACTTAAACCTTATTAGAGTTCTTGAATTTACATTTACAAGACCTTATATCACCAGTGCCATATTAGAAGATCAACTAGCTATCCCTCGTACCACCTGTGACCGATATTTAGAAAAATTATCAACAAAAGAAGTTATTGAGTTTGCAGGAGTCCACAAAAGGAACAATGTCTTTGTAAACAGGAAGCTTATAAACTTACTAAAAGACATATAAATTTTCCACTTCTCTATATGAAACAAAACGCTTTGAAATTCCACTCTGAAAGAGAGTTTCAAGAATTTTTTAGTTTACTATCTGCTGCCGAAATTCCTAATTTTATGCCTGTGGAAGGTAGTGGCGGTGATAAAGGTTTTGATGGTATAAAAGATACTACAGCTTATCAAGTATATTTCCCTGAAGAAAAAAATAGAATAAATAACAACTACATAAATAAGATTAATCAAGATTTAGCAAAAGTAATACAATCATCTAAAGAATTAAACTTAAGTCTGACAGAATGGATATTTGTAGTACCCGAAGATCTAAGAATTGAAATAGTTGCACATTTAAAAAATAAGGGGACAGAAACAACTATTAAATGTACTTATTGGGGAGCTAGCAAACTAAAAGAACTTGCTTATAAACACCCTCATATCATTGATGCTTTCCCAACAGTATTCCTACCTCATTTAAGTAATCAAGTAGAACAAGTTCGCAAGCTGATAAATGAATTCAGGCCAACAGGACAACTAAACCTAGAAATCATCTCAGATAAAGAGCATAAATTTGGATTGCAAGAAATTGAGAGAGAATTTCATGGTAAAGTACAGTCAGCCATGCAACAATTAAGAGCCAGAGGTGTAGGAGACTCTAGCGTAGCAGATGAGATGAGTAAAAAATTTAGACATGAAGCTAATGCAAAAAGACAAGCCTTACGAATTAAGAAAGAGCGATCTGATCAAGCCTATCAATATGAGATTGACGAACTAGGAAATCACTTTGCAACGGAAAAAGAAAGGCTTTCCTCTTTAAATTTTATGGATAAGAATGATTTAAAAACTGCTTTAGATCAATTAGAAGCTATTAAAAAAAATGAAGAGAAAAAAATTAATATTAAATATGGTAAAGACTAATAATTTAAGAATATTTCTTGATGAAGGTGCACTCTCTTTTAAATTCACTAAAGCTTTCGAGATCTTAAGTGGAATTGCAAAAGAAATAAATAGTTCGAAAGTAGTGATTAGATACAAAATGCCAGAAAATATTTTCGAACCTGAAGGAAGACTGATGAGAAGACCTATATGGATAGATTTTATGCTATCCATCCTGCCTTGCTCCCCGACGTGGATTCGAACCACGAACCTTGAAGTTAACAGCTTCCTGCTCTACCGTTGAGCTATCGGGGATCAATAAGGGCTATTATACCATTTTTCGCCTGATTTCAAAAAGATATTATCAAGGAAATGGATCCCGGATCAAGTCCGGGATGACAAAAGAACTAGAACGGCAATGTCAGCTCAGTCTGATCGTTTCCTGAATCCTCCATATACTTTTGCCAATCGACTGGAATTGAGACTTTTCCCATCTCATTCATATAGAAAATCTCTTTGTTCTCGATACCGTAATCAAAAAGCTTTTTCGTCACCATGACATCGTCCAGACAGTACTTTTTCAGTTCCTCCCATTTCCCCTCTTTGTAGTAATCGATCGCCATCAATCCGTGACCTGTTTTCTTCTCATTGAGGGTTGCAAAAGCAACATCATTCAGGCCAATGCGACGTCCTATCTTTTCACGGATCGAGTCCAGGATATCAAACTGGGAAAGAGAATCCACCTTCCCGGGATAGTATGCCTGAAGAACAGGCAGATCAAACGTACGGCTATTGTATCCGATGATATATGATGCGCTTTCAAGAAGAGGGAAGAGATTATTCAGCTCAGTTTCGGTAAATACCTGTCCTTTTTCAGTCGCATAATCATACACCGCGACTACGGAAATCCCGAGTTTTTGCGGATCGTCAAACTCACGGAATGTATGCTTTGTCTCAAGATCAAGGATCAGCGGGAATTTGGACATATCAGTTTACTTTCAGATTATTATCTTTGATAATCTCAACTTCAAACATCTGTTTCGGAGCTTCTTCAAAATCAATTGAGGCAATATTTGCTTTATTCAACTGCTGCTGGAAATTCAGTCTGATTTCATCAACCAGCCGATAAAAAGCATCTTTCTCATCATCCGACACATTGTTATACTCTTCACGGAAAAACTCATCCAGCTTCCCAAGACTCCAAAGGGCATCAATAAAGTCAAAATTGGAAAAATCAAGATCGGAGACATTCCCGGAAAGAGGACGAAGTTTGAAGTTCATCATTCGCACTTCATGAATCATTTCCTGAGAACCCGGCTTTTTTGACAGTATGGATAGCTGAAAATCCCGTATTTTATCGAATAAATCAGTTTTTTTCGTTGTACTCATACAGTATAATAATGAAATGATAAAACAAACTATTCAAGCAGATCAGATCGCTGCAATGAAGGCTCACGATACCGAAAAACTACAAACCTTACGTTATATTTTAGCACAGATAAAAAACAAAGAAATCGAAAAGCGAGAAGATCTTACAAACGAAGAAATAGTTGATGTTTTGAGAAAAGAAAATAAAAAACTACAGGAAGCAGCGGAATCATTTAAGCAAGGCGGAAGAAATGATCTAGCTGAAGAAAATGCAAAACAGGCAGAGATAATTTCAGACTATCTTCCGAAAGAATTATCTGATGAAGAGCTAAGAGCAAAAGTACAGGAAATCGTCGCACAAAATCTTGATATGTTCAAAAAAAATCCGAATGCCATGATCGGCATTTGCATCGGACGCCTGAAATCAGAGGCCGAATCTTCACGTATCGCGCAAATTGTTCGATCTCTCAGCTCATAATTAGCATTTACAATACTTTGGTATAGTGAATGTATGCAACGTATCAAACGACTGCTTCTTTATTTGCTCATTCTCTTTTTTATTACTTCACTGACACGAAGCCTCATTGATTACGGGAAAAATCAGCAGTTTTATCAGGACTACAAGAATGAATACGAAAACG
>CAYMVU010000039.1:0-9881 GCA_964394215.1 uncultured Gammaproteobacteria bacterium | reverse complement strand
AAGAAATTTTGAAATGGATTTTAAGGAATCAACATCAACTCCGGTATCAACTTCATCAAAAATGAGAAGCTGTTTTTCAAGAATCGCCGCCTGGAGTACTTCCATTTTTTTTCGTTCCCCGCCGGAAGCTCCTTCATTCAAGGGTCGGTTTAACAGTTCTTCACTTATCCCGAGCTCTTTAGCATATTTTTTTGCTTCTTCCCGAATTCTCAGAGGATCTTTTTTCCCGTTCAATGCAAGTTGAAGAAGCTGAAATACTTTTACTCCGGAAAGAGATAACGGGGTCTGAAACGAAAGAAAAATTCCTTCCCGAGCTCTTTCATCCGCCTCCATTTCGGTAATGTCCGCACCGTTGTATTCAATAACAGAATCATCACTGACTTCATAGGCCGGATGACCCATAATTGAGTATGCAAGAGTAGATTTTCCCGATCCGTTCGGTCCCATCACTGCATACGTTTTTCCTTTTTCAAATTCAAAATCAATTCCTTTCAGAATCTGTTTTTCTTCGATACTGACTTTCAGATTTTTGAGTTTTAGCATAGTTTCTCAAGTATAACCAATAATACGGCTAAAGCGAAATCATCAAAATGTGTGAAGCCGGAAAAGGCGAAACGTCAACAGTAGAAAAGAATATCTTGAGCGTGCGCCAGGCGGCAAACACATTTTCCGCTACGAGCTTTCCATTCGAAGGCTAGTCTAAAGGATCAGAGCGATGATTGCAAGAGTGATAATCTCGGTACCCGATCCAGCTCTTTTTCGTCTTCTACAAATATCCCTTTTTCTGCACGAATTGCTCCGACAATCCCAATCATTGCAGCATTATCGTAATTCAGGAATTTTAAAGCGGGAAAATACACGCTTCCATTATATTTTTTTGCCAAATCACGCATCATGCGACGAAGATATTGATTGACAGCGACACCGCCTCCGACCAACAGACGATTAACACCGGTTTCCGATATTGCCTTTTCTGTTTTCTTCACCAATGTTTTAAAAACTGCTTCCTGAAAAGAACTCGCAAGATATGAGATTTCCTTATTTTTCTCTGAATCATCCATCTTTCTTATCTTATAAAGGAGTGCTGTTTTTAATCCTGAAAAAGAGAAATTCAAATCACCAGATTTCATCATAGGCCTGGGGAAAATGTACTTATCAGTGTTTTCTACCTGTTTTGCCAAGCGTTCAATGACAGGACCGCCCGGATACCCGAAACCAAGCATTCTTGCCGCCTTGTCCAAGGCTTCGCCAGCAGCATCGTCAACTGTTTCTCCCAGAATTTCATATTTCAGGTGGTCCTTGAAGAGAACCAATTCGGTATGACCGCCGGATACAAGTAATCCGAGGTATGGAAATGAAAAATCACGTTCCGGATTACCGTTACTATTCTGTACAAAAGGCGAGTACAAATGTCCTTCCATATGATTTACCCGTACAAGAGGCTTACTGTGTTTTTGCGAAAGCTCCAAAGCATGTCTTATTCCAACCTCAAGAGCGATGGCCAAACCCGGACCGTATGTCACGGCTATAGCGTCCATTTCATTCATGGATATCTTGGCTTTCTTCAGAGCTTCATCCACAACCCAATCAATACGCTCTTCATGTCCACGTCTTGCAATTGACGGCACAACTCCTCCCCATTCTTTATGCATCAACACCTGTGAGTAAATCACGTTAGAGAGAACCTGTCGGCCTTTGACAACCGCTGCCGCTGTTTCATCACATGAAGTATCTATAGCAAGTACTGTTTTTGACATATGGTATTATACCCTATCAGGACAGGATAATTATTTAAAATATGATGGACCTAATCGCTCTGTGCTGATTGCAGCATCGTCAACATAAACGGTAAAAGTAGAAGGGGAAATACCTGCGCCGTAGCTGTTTACACTCCAGCTATTGTAACTGTCTTCGAATTTTGTTCGCACGCCTGGTATGTTGTAGATTTCCTGTCCGTCCTGCCAGACTATGATGTGCCCGTCAAAATCACTGGATTGCTTCAAGAACATTTCAAGGTGAACCCATTCTTTTACCGGAACATTCAAAGGAGAGGAAGTAAACTGCTTTGATGTAATATTGTCTTCAGCTGTAGGGCCGGTAACAGCTCCTTCGCCTCCTTTCCAGCTCAGTTGAAAGTACTGCTCACCATTTTCTCGAGACATCAATCGTACGGACCAAAATACAGCACTTGGTCCGCCGATCTGGGAATTTTTTTTAGCTTTAAACTGCATGATATTTGTCCATCCATTCACCTCATACTGTTCAGGGAAATAAAGCCAGGCACTGTAGTAATAGTCTTCTCCTGATCTGGCTTCCGGATATCTGAACTGCCGACAACCCGAATGGGGAAACCAGCTGCCGATTGTCATTTTAAGCGCGTACTCTCCCCTATGAGATACATCCGAGACAACACCGTTTTTCGGACGGATACATAGACCCGAATCCTGCCAGGTTTGCTCACTTTTACGCGACATCCACTGCGTTGCATCACCTGTTTCATGATCTGCCTGCCATACAATGGGACCATTTGTCTCTTGTTGTGAGCGGTTTTGAGAAGAATTCTTTATATAACGCTCTTGAAGTGATGCATCGGGTGACAGAATATTTTCGTATAGAGCCGAAATTGCCAGTATAACAAGAATACCTATCAAAAGTTTCTTCTTGTTACGTATGAATGAGGAAATGTTGGAGCCAACTGATGACATGGTTTTATCATACTATGTTTACTCTGAATAATCATTGCTTCATTCTTTGATCTCAATCTCACGCTGAGTCTCATTTTTATGTCTGATTTCGACAAAGATAATATGAGCTTTTTGCCTAAAGGTTTCATGCATATCCCCGAGCTTTTCTCCCCACTCAAATATCAAAATGGAAGGCTTACCCAGATATTGCTCCAAACCCAAGTGTTCAAACTCTTTGGGATCAGTGATATTGTATAAGTCTGCGTGAACAAACTGTTTATACTGTATTCCTTCTTCTTCAGGAATGTCATATTCGTAATAAATCACAAACGTCGGGGAAACAACTTTCTCAACACCCAAATACTGAGCAATCCCCCGTGTCATTTCGGTTTTCCCCGCACCCAGATCGCCTTTTAAAATAATCGCAACGGGTTTACCGGCAGATTTTTTAAGTGCTTTATCAATAACAAATGCCCCGATTTTTCTCGTTTGTTCCGGAGATTTTGACACATAATGATCTTTTTTCTCAAAGATTATTTCTCCTTCTCGCAATGTTTTTGTTTCATCTCCTGTCAAATCCACAACAGTTGAAGGTTTATTACGAGGCAATTTTCCGGCGTCAACAATCAGATCAATCAGATCTTCTTTCTTCTTCGGAAGTTGATGCAGGAAAGACTCTATTGAATAATGCGGATTACTACCGCCGAGATTGGCAGAAGTCGCAGTAATCGGTGAACCATATGCCTGTACCAACTCGTTCACCAACGCATAGTCGGGGATACGTAAACCAAGAGTCCCCGCTTCAGATTCCAGTTCGGAAACGAGAAGATGCTTTGACTGCAGTGCCACTGTGAACGGACCCGGTAGAATTGTCTCAAGTAACGTTTTCTGTTGCTTATTCACAACAGCATATGTAGCAATCATTTCAATATCTCTGACAAAAACCGATATTGCTTTGCCCGGTGGCCGGTTTTTGAATTCAATTAGCTTTTGTACAGACCGTTCCTGTGTGGCATCCACAAGTAATCCATAAACCGTATCCGAAGGAAAGACCACAAGTCCGCCCTTTTTTAGGGTTTTTATTACTTCATTTATTACGCGATCTTTACCTTCTTTTGTTAAGTTTAGTATGCAAGTCATACAACCGATATGAACGAAAATTATTAGCACTTAAAGCTCTAGTCCGCTTGTATATTCTAGCAAAGATCTGATAGAATAGTGCGGTATGAAAAAATCAAAGAAACCTGAAAAGAATATGCCAAATATGAAAGAAATCAAAGTAAATCTTGATGTAAAAACAATATTCATTATTTTGTTCGCGGGATTTTTTATTTATACCCTTGTTTCTCCTTTCATTCACTCACAAACTGCATCGGAAGAACGGTCTCTTACTCAAATTATTACTGATATTAAACAGAACGAAGTTGACAAAATAACCGTTCAGGATACAAAAGTAACGGCAGTTTATGAAGACAACGAACAGGCGGTTACCTATATCGAACCCGGTGACAATTTTCGTCAGATTTTAAACGATGCGGGAATTCAGCTTGATAAGGTAAACCTTCAGGTTGAGGATACGCAAAGCGGCGTCGAAATGCTGCGATTTTTAGGAAGTGTCATTCCTGCGATTCTTCTTTTTGTTTTCTTCTGGTTTATATTCAGACAGGCACGAGGAGCACAAGACTCAGTATTCTCATTTGGTCAGTCAAAAGCGAAACGGTTTAATAAAGAAACATCAAAGATTACATTTAAGGATGTAGCGGGAGTTGAGGAAGCGAAAAAAGAGCTTGAGGAAGTCGTAGATTTCCTCAAAAATCCGGATAAATATCGCAAGCTCGGAGCCCGACCGCCGAAAGGTGTCATGCTGGTCGGACCGGCCGGAACAGGTAAAACTCTTCTTGCAAAGGCTGTTGCCGGAGAAGCAAGTGTTCCTTTTTTCTCAATCGCAGGATCGGAGTTCATGGAAATGCTTGTCGGAATCGGTGCGGCACGTGCCCGTGACCTTTTTGCAAACGCAAAACAAAACGCTCCCTCAATCATTTTCATCGATGAAATCGACGCTATCGGACGCGCAAGATCGACCGGAGTGATGTCCTCTCATGACGAGCGAGAACAGACCTTGAACCAGATTCTTGTTGAAATGGACGGGTTTACTCCAAATGAACAGGTAGTCGTGATTGCTGCCACAAATCGTGGAGATCTTTTGGATCCTGCTCTTCTTCGCCCGGGTCGCTTTGACAGAAGAATTCTTGTTGACTATCCAGACGTCGAAGGACGTGCGGCAATTATTTCCATTCACGCAAGAAATAAACCTATTGCTGATGATGTCCGTTGGGATCGAGTTGCCAAAAGAACGGTCGGCTTTTCAGGAGCTGATATTGAGAATATGCTCAACGAAGCGGCAATCAATGCAGCACGACATAATCGCGACAAGATCAATATGGAAGACATTGAAGAAGCGGCTACAAAAGTCAAGCTCGGACCGGAAAAAAAGAGATTGCAAACTGATTTTGATAAAAAAATTACGGCGTATCATGAAGCCGGACATGCAATCGTGTCTCACTACCAGGAACATACTGACCCGGTCCATCGTATCTCAATAGTATCTCGAGGAATGGCACTCGGCTATACACTCATTCCTCCGGAAAGAGATAAGCTCCATACATCAAAGACCGCTCTTATCGAGCGTCTTGCTGTCATGATGGGAGGACGCGCAGCTGAAGAGGTCGTTTTCAATGAGATTACGACCGGAGCAGCCAATGACTTTGATCAGGCAACTACAATTGCCCGCAAAATGGTCATGGATTTTGGAATGAGTAGTCTCGGTCCTGTCAATTTCGGAGCGTCAACCGACATCACCGATTACCGGCAGGGATGGCAGAGTAATGATATCTCACAGGAGATGCTTGCCAAGATCGATCACGAAGTCGGATTGATTTTGAAAACTGCGTATAAGCAGGCAGTTGAATTGGTCAGGAAGCATCGTAAACAACTCGATGGAGTATCCGCTGAACTTGTTAAGCATGAGAGTATGGACCAGGATCAATTCGAGAAAATCGTCGGTGTAAAAAAAGTGTCCGAGAACGAAGGTAAAGAACAAAAGAAAGATACAAAACCTAAAAAAGCCGCGAAGAAATCAAACGACTAACCTTCCCATTCACCAGGAATCGGAGTACAATAAATAACTGTTATGAAAACCTTACTACTTATTGACGCTCATGCTATGATCCATCGGGCTTATCATGCCCTACCGGACACGCTCGCTACCCGTGACGGGACACCGACAGGTGCGATATACGGATTTTTTCTCATGATGCAAAAAGTTCTTCTGGATTTCAAACCGACTCATCTTGCCGTCTGCTTTGATACTCCTAAACCTACCTTTCGAAAGAAACTGTTTGACGGATACCAGGCAAAACGACCGCCGATGGAAGACACCCTGAAAGTCCAGATTCCGAAAATCAAAGAATTGCTGGACCGCGGCGGTGTGACACGGCTCGAAAAACCGGGATTTGAGGCAGACGATATCATCGGGACAATGAGTGAGAAGCAAAAAAAAGAATTTGATAGAGTTCTTATTCTTACAGGTGACCGTGATTTGCTGCAACTTACTGATGATAAAGTATTTTTGATTGCACCAAAGCGCGGAGTCACGAATTTTGACTTATTCACTCCGCATGAAGTAGAAAAAAAGTTCGGTGTTACACCGGAGCATATTCCCGATTATAAAGCTCTTGCCGGGGACTCATCAGACAATTACAACACGGCACGGGGAATCGGGCCAAAAACTGCTCAAAAACTGCTGAAAATCCGGCCTACAGTCGAGGAGCTACTTGAGCATTTGGATCAGGTTGATAATGAAAAATGGAGAGCCATTTTAAACGAACACAAAGACCAGATTTTGCTTTTCAAGAAAATCGCAACCATTGTCCGCGATGTAGAGGTCAATCCTCCTAGATCTCAACTTGCATTTACCGGATTCCGCGAGGAGATGAAAGACGAGCTTAGGAAACTTGAACTTTTTTCTCTTACAACCAAACTTTATGAACAAATTGATCCTAAACCGGTACAAAAAGAAGAAAAAAAGAAAGAATTAAACCCCGATCAAATAGACCTGTTTTCTTAACACGTTGTAACTTATCCGCAAATCGTGTATCTTTAATACTCCAGCATGATAGCCCCCGATACCAGACAAAATTTGATGTATACCGTTTACTTCATCATTCTTCATAACTTTGAAGCGATACTCTATTCTGCCGGTATTTTTATCGCTCTCATCATGGCATTATACAAGCCGACACGCGGTAAAATTCTTATAATGTGTGGATTTATCATTCTTCTTTTTGCATTCGAGTATGACAAACATATCCTAGAACCGTTAAGACAACAAACAATAGGATCATTGATTACCGAAAGGCAAAGCTATCGAATAGAACATACGATAAATTATGTGACGATGCGTATTCTCCCCAAAATTCTTCCGTTTTTCGGTTGGATGCTGGTAATCGGTGGATTTTTTTTTGATAAACTTCTCAGAACAATTAAGGAAAAATTGCATCTGAAGAATAAGTCTTTATAATACAAGTACCATGTGCGGAATATTCGGATATATCGGAGATAAAAAAAATGCAGGAGAACTTATCCTCAACGGTCTTAAATCATTGGAGTACCGCGGATACGATTCATGGGGAGTGGCTGTAAAAAAGGATGACGGTGAACTGTATGTCGAAAAGCATACCGGGAAAATCGGCGAAGCCAGACTTCCCAAGATCACAACAAAAATGGGGATCGGTCACACACGTTGGGCAACTCATGGCGGAGTTACCGAGGAAAACGCGCATCCTCACATAAGCTGCAATGAAGAGATCGTCATTGTACATAATGGCATCGTGGAAAATTTTTCTGAACTAAAAGAAAAATTGCTGCAGAAAGGACATATCTTCAAATCACAGACTGATTCAGAAGTCCTCGCACACCAGCTTGAAGAATATCACAAGACTGAACCTGACCTAAAAGCGATAATCTATAAGCTAAAAACAGTAATCAAAGGCATGAATGCCGTCATTGCCTTTTTCCCGAAACAGGAACTATTTTATATCTTCAAAAACGGATCACCGATCGTGATCGGAAACGGCAAAAAAGAATACTTCATAGCCTCTGATGCATCCGCTATCATCCCCCATACCAAAGATGTATATTTTGTAGAAGACGGTGAAATGATCCGGTTGGACCATGAAAAAGTCACTCTTTTCAATGATAAAGGAGAAGAAAAACCGATCAAATATATGAAACTGAAGTATGATGCCGAAGCAGCTACACGCGGCTCATTTGATCACTTCATGCTCAAAGAAATTTATGAGCAGCCCAAGGTCATAAAAAACATCGCTGACTCTCAAATCAACAGCGTCAAGGAAGTATCTGAGATGATCAGAAAAGCCTATGGCACTTATCTCGTCGGATGCGGAACAGCCTCATATGCATGTCTTGCCGGTACATATCTGTTTTCCAAAATTGCCAAACGGCATATCAATTTCTCAATCGGTTCTGAGTTTTCCTATCTTTTGGACTTTCTAAAAGATACGTCACTCGTCATGGCGCTATAACAGTCCGGAGAAACGATTGATATTATCGCAAGCGTACAGAAAGCAAAAAAGAAAAAAGCAAAGCTTGTTGCTTTGACGAATGTATTGGGATCAACTCTCTACCGAATGGCCGACTACAGTATGCTTCTGTCAGCCGGCCCTGAAAAGGCCGTAGCATCCACCAAAGCATACACCGCAAAAATTGCTTTTCTCTATCTTATCGCACACGAGCTGGATAACACATTGAGCAAGGGAATTACCAATATTAACAAAGCAGTCGGTGAGATTCAGGGACTATTAAAGCGACAGGCTTCTATACAAGAACTTATCTCCCGTATCAAAGATCAAAACCACATTTTCATTCTCGGACGGGGAATATCATATGCAGCCGCACTTGAAGCTGCCCTGAAAATTAAAGAAGTTTCATACGTTCATGCAGAAGGGTTTGCTGCCGGTGAACTCAAACACGGAGTAATCGCCCTGATCGAAAAAGGTACTCCTGTCATCCTCTTCAATCCCGAAGATGAGACATATGAAGATACGCTTTCTGCTGCGTATGAAGTCAAAGCCCGAGGGGCATTCGTGATCGGAGTTTCAAGCAAAAAAAGTGATGTCTACGACGTCTTTATTGAAGTAAAAAACTGCGAAGACGCAACTATTATTCCGAATGTCGTTATCGCCCAGCTCATGGGATATTACCTTGCACTCGCAAAAGATTTTGATCCTGACAAACCGAGAAATCTTGCCAAAAGTGTAACGGTGAAATAATTACGGCTCTTCCAGAACAGCTTTCAGTTTCTCAAAATATTTTTTCACTTCCTTTGCTAAGTCGATATCTGCCTGTTTATCAACAAGGTATTTTGCACTCCCGCCCATTTCGTAAGTAAAGATTTCTTTGTCAACTTTCCCCTTGACCAACAAATGCATTGTTGCAACAAGATATTTACTAAGTACGTTAATTCTCCCCTCTTTTTTAAACCGACGGAAAGAAAAATAGATTTTTGATTGGGGAAGTAATTTTGCAGATACACCGCGTTTTTTTGCGCGCTGGACAATTTCATGGTCTTCATACACAAAGACTTCTTCATCATAGCCTCCTAACGCATTAAAAAAATGACGTTGGAATACAGCTCCGGGACCATATGTAAAAGGCTTCTGACTCAGATGGCTCATTTCTACAAATGAAGAAATCACTCTGAAAAGTACTTCATCGGGAGGAGCCCCGTCATGAGGCAGATGCAGCGGAAGATACATCAAAAACTGTGAATCCTGAATATTTTTAGAAAGACTTTCAATGAAATCCGGTTCAAGCTTCATATCAGAGTCAAGAAATAAAAGGTACTCACCCCGGGCTTCACGGGCACCGAAATTGCGCTGATAGGCAAGATGACGTTTATCTGCTTCAATCACGCGTATATCAATTTTGTCCGTAAATTGCTCAGCTTTTTCCTTTGTCCGGTCTTCCGAATGAGCATCCACAACAATGACTTCAAAATTTTTGGAAGTTTGTTCAACAAGGTTTTGCAGTAATTTCGGAAGGAATACTTCCTCGTTCAGAGCCGGAATAACGATGCTTATTTTAGATTTCATATGCTCTCCAATTATAGCATTCTTA
>CAYMVU010000038.1:0-9910 GCA_964394215.1 uncultured Gammaproteobacteria bacterium | reverse complement strand
TTTGGCCAAGAAAAAAGGTGTGTACTCTGAACTCCTAAGATATCAAATTGAAGGAAACAAAAAACTTCTGGAAAAATACGAACTTAGCTAGCTTTATTTTTTCTCTTTCTTTTTGTCCAGTTTATCCAAGCCAAGACCTTTGAATACGTAGTATACGACTGCGGCGATAATAACAAAATTGATGAGTACTCCGATAAATTGTCCGTAGCGGATTTGTGACTCTCCTATTGTGATTACGGCAGTAGCTAAACTTTCGGTTTTTCCGCCTGCGATGATACTGATAATCGGATTGATAATGTCCTCCACAAGTGATGTGACAACCTTGGTGACTGCGCCTCCGAGAATAAAACCTATCGCCAATCCGATAACGCCCTGCTCTCTCACAAACCCAATAAATTTTTTCATAACAGAATGGAAATTATAACGGTTGAGTATTTTTCTCCAATCGATACAACATATACTGATCATTGACCCCCCAGCTCTTTGTCACTATTGACGGACCAAAAGCAGTATATTCCCACATCACTTGTTTTTCAACAGGATCATCCTTGCGACTTATGAAGTAGAGAGTCTCGATATTGGAGTAATTTTCATACGGCTCAGGATGCATGTCCTCAAGAAGGAGAGTGTAGCGAAGCGGCATTGCCCGATTATCACCCTGAGCATGCATCGCTACATTAAAGGATCCGGTCGGCGCATCTTTTGTGATGATTGCAGCAGCAGATTGGAAGTCTTTGATATTCAATCCGTCTTGATCATAGTGTT
Organism: uncultured Gammaproteobacteria bacterium; assembly: GCA_964394215.1. GTDB lineage: Bacteria > Patescibacteriota > Microgenomatia > UBA1406 > GWC2-37-13 > UBA1450. The sequence goes on along the minus strand of CAYMVU010000038.1, from coordinate 9,145 downwards.
TGTCAAGCTGCAGATTCCATGCCTGCATGTTTAAAAGAATGAGGCTGATACCGATTATCAAAAGCAGGGAAATGCTCTTTTTAACGAGATAATATACCGAAAGAGCAATGAGAATAAAGAATACTGTGTGGACGGAAATAACGTAATGGAACTGCATATACCTTCCGTACAAAATCCCCATTATGAAAGAGAACAGCACAAGAAGTCCGATCGAAACAAGTCTTTCTCTCGGTTCGGATTTTCTTTTGAGAAAGGTGTATAAGACAATAGGAAGAGCTAGTGTCCCTAGACTTCCAAGAATGATATTATTCCCAAAAACAAGATGGGCAATAACCTTCGGCCATATGATCAGGCCATGCAAAAGGCTGCGTTCCTGTATCGGAGAAGAGCCAAAGTACTGTAGCATCAGGTTGATGTTCAGAAAATTATGCCTCACTTCAAACAACAAAAACGGAGATATGCCGATGATAAAACCGACCAAGACAAGGACATAGTAGTGGCTTTTTCTTATCTCATGCGATACAAGCCACGGGAAAAAAGCAGCTACTCCTATGAAGACGACCGTAAAGTAATGCATTTGGATAATCCATCCGATACAGAGCCCGATTAGGGCATATCTTACCAGCTTGTACCGTTCGTCAATAGTCACAAACAAATAGATGATCAACGTGGAAAAAAATACCGCAGGGTAGGAATTAAAAGCAGCTCTCGAGTACTCAACCATAAGAGGAGATATTGCAAAAAGGAAAGCAGCAATAAACCCTACTGTTTCGTTTTTAATTTTCTTCCCTATTAGATACAGTAATGGGATGGTGAGGAGCGATAATGTTGTCTGAAACACTGCTCCTGAGAGCGGATGATTGTTCATCAGCAAAAAGAAGGGAGCCATAAGATAATACACAATCGGACCGTTGTAAAAACCTCCTACGGAGGTGATGGGGCCCAGAAGGGTAAAATCACCATGGGTGATATTGAATACTTTTGTCGAATCCGAAGCCTGATCGGCGAGAAATACAGCTAGATCGCCCATACGATACACACGTAACAAAGCAGCAAGTAATACTATTGCGAGGAGTATGAGAAGTTCTTTTTTTATCTTCATCTGGACAAATGACTGTTAGGTTCTTTCATTATACCGTAAAAGCATAGTCGGGACAGTATATAATAGTGTATGTCTTGGAAAAAGAAGGTATCTCCGCTGATTATTATTGTGCTGCTTGGGCTTCTCATCAGATTCAGCATCATGTTTGTTGATTTCAGTTTTGATGTTTTAAACCATATTTCCTGGGCGAAAGATACGTGGAACAACGGTCTTTATGCATTTTATGAAACGAGATCAACGGAGGTTTACGGTACGGAGTATCCGAATTATCCGCCGTTTGCTATCTGGCTTTTTGCACCGTTTTACCCCCTGTATGAAGGCCTATTCAGCCTGGTTTGGAATCTCAATGTTTCCGTTCCGGCATTTCCCTCCTTCATTGTGACCTTTATGGAAAGATTGCACTTTCAGGCCGGTCTGATGAAGATACCAGCCGTACTTTCTGATTTCGGCCTGGCCTGGATCTTGGCAAAAATCGCCGAAAAGCTTTACCCAAAAAAGAAACATCTAAAAACGCTCGCTGCTGCTTTGATTCTTCTTCACCCGACGTTCTTTTATAACAGCGCTTTTTTCGGTCAGATCGACAGCATTCCGTTATTCCTTATGGCACTTGCAGTCTATCTTAGTTTTTTTGTAAAGAAACCCTATTGGAGTGCAGTCGTCCTGACTGCAGCGATTCTGGTCAAGCCGACGGTATTTGTTTTTTTACCGATATACATGATCGCGTATATGTTGACATTCGGTTTGAAGACTTTTCTCAAAGCAAGCGGATTAGGACTTCTTTTGTTCTGGCTGGCGTTTCAACCGATGGCTGCAAAGCCCGGAAATCTGTTGTATCCGTTTATTTTGTATGGGCAGGGAATACTTGATACCCAAAGTATCGGAGCCGTAACAAACGCAGCGTACAATGCCTGGGCTTTGTACCCGCCGTTCTTCTTTGTACAGGCGGATACGTCATTGTTTGCAGAGATAACATATCGTACTGTGGGGACAGGTATAGCCGGAGTTATGATCCTGGCAATAACGTTTTATTATTTGAAGAAACAGTCGTGGAAACCGTCATTATTTTTTGCATTATCTTTATCTGCGTTTGCTTCGTTTCTCTTTCTGACCAAAATGCATGAACGGTATCTCATTCTTATTCTGCCGTTTCTTCTTATTCCTGCGCTAAGATATCGTTACATTTTGTACGCATGGAGTATACTTTCTGTCATCAGTTTTCTGAATTTGTATAAAAGCTGGTCGGTTCCCAAAGTTGAACCAATTGTGCAGGCTTTATCTGCAGATCCGGTAGTCATTGTTCTTTCTGCGATAAATGTGTTGCTGTTTGTTTATGTATTTGGATTCTTTGTATCACACAACAAGAAAGCGGATCAGACAAGGATCTGATACGAACTCAGGGACAGCCGTAAAACTCAAACTGGTAGCTGTTGTATTCATTGTCGTATCTTTATTCATAACGTTCCGAGTCCGGGCGACGGGACAGGTACTCGGAGTCGTGATTATTCCGACATTGACCCCGACACCAACGAGTACCCCAACACCAACCCTGACACCAACTCCAACTCTCACACCAACCGCAACTCCGACACCCACAAATACTCCAAGCCCGACACCTACTTATACACCGACTCCCATGCCGCGAAGTGAGTTTGAAGAGTATTTTGATCAGTACAGTGAGCAGTACGGTGTTGATAAGAATGTTATGAAAAAGATCGCATACTGTGAATCCGGCGGTCATCCAGGAGCACAGAACGGGGAGTATGGCGGCATGTTCCAGTACTCCGTAACGACGTGGGAAGCCACCCGCAGAGAGATGGGTGCTGATCCCAACCCTGATCTGCGGTTTGGCGCTAAAGAAGCAATAGAAACGACTGCATTCAAGCTTTCACGTGGAGGAGATAAAGCCTGGGTGAATTGCAGATAGTATAATTCACTAATATGAAACAGATATTTTCAGTTAATGGAGAGATTAGATCTTTATCCGAGGCTCAAATTCCTGCAGAGAAGATAGAGACAATGTATGGTTTTGGCGTGTATGAAACTATGAAAGTCAGAAACGGGGTGCTGTATTTTGTAGATAATCATGTCGATCGATTATTTCACTCCGCATCCTGCATTGACCTTGAGCATTCTTTTACTCAAAAGCAGGTGGTGTCTTTTATTCATTCGTTACTGGAGGAGCTTTCAGAGGAGTCTCTCAACCTCAAAATGCTTCTCATGGGAAACCTGGCCCCACAGGAAGCAACCTTGTATTTGTTTCCTCTTGCGCCGTATTTCCCCAAAAGAAACTGGTACCGTGATGGGGTTAGTGTCTGCAGCTTCATATATGAGAGGTGGATGCCTCAGTCTAAGTCTTTAAACATGCTTCCGAGTTACTACTACTTCACCCAAGCAAAGAAAGAGGGGCATTATGATGCATTGTTTGTTGACAACAATCTTCATATCAGAGAAGGCACACGAACCAATTTTTATGTCATGAAAGGGAAAAAGATATACTCTCCGCCGAAAGATGAGGTGTTGGAAGGGGTGACGATGATGACTCTTGAGAGAGCTATTCAGCAATCTGATTTCTCAATACAATACAGGAAAATTCCCTACACTTCACTGTATAAATATGACGGAGCTTTCCTGAGCAGTACCAGCACCAAAATAATACCCATCTCACACATTGACGGCAGACAGATGCCCATTTCAGAAGATCTGCGTGAACTTCTGGAGCTTTATAATCAGGCTCTTGATCGATCCGAAGGAGTTATGTCCCGCATCTGATCAGGCCTTTTTTAAAAGCGTTATCATTCCCGATATACTTGCAGTCTCTCGATCGAAAAGACTGCGGGCAAATTTCTGCACGATGAGTGATTCCTCAGAAGATTTGATTCCGATGAAATCTTTTCCGTTTGAGCGGTGCAAAAGTTCCATTGCGATATATTCAACTACAACCCTCTCCGTGATATCCGTATCAACGGATGAATAGGATTTGTATACGTCTTTCAGGTATGAGATGGTATCCTCTCTTTTGATGTATCCTATGAGAGAGTAGAGAATAATATGTGCCATGAACGAAGCAATCATAATCTGCTGATCTCCCCAGTATGATCGCTCAAAATCTACGAATGCAGGATCTCCGTCCTTGGTAATTAATATATTTTGCGGAGTACTGTCAGGCCAGACAAAATATCGTTTCTTCGTTTCCTGTTCCTCTTTGTCTTCAGTATATTGCGAGTATTGATTTCCGAGACGATTATATCGTTCGAGGCTTTGAGGATAGGAAATCAACATTTCAAGACTTCGATTGTAGTAATTCAGCTGCGCTGATTCATTTGTCTTGAACTCTTCCCATTTTCTGGAGTTTACGGCAAGGTTGGCAAGTATCGTTCCGATTTTTGATGCTGATTTTATATTCAGTTTCTTTTTTAATATCTGATCTGAAAGCGAGTCGTATCCTTCCGTTGTCAAATCTTCCATGATAAATGTATTGATTTTCGGAAACGGGTAGAGGACATGTGGTGCTTTGACATCTTTCGTGTTTTGGATTTTTTTAAGGATCTTCACCTCGGTTGTATACCGATCAGCCATCACCAAAAATTCAATCGGTGTTCGCGGTACTTTATTTTCGATGTGCTTAGTAATAGCTGCTTTATCACCGAGTTTTGTTTTATAGACGCCGGGGCTTACCTGATCTCCCAGAGTGACGCTCATATCTTTATTTTGCAACTTCGATTCAAGAGATTCTTTGGAACGTATAAGAGGCTCGGGATAATTGATATCACGGAATGTTGCACTTACCGGGAGGATGTATATGTTTTTGTTCATAGTGAGATGCTAATTAGTAATTAAATAATTTCTTGTTTGATCATTTCCTTCACCCATGGAGCAAGAATTGCGTAAAGCGGGCTTTTTTTGTTTGTGATTTCCTCGACTTTTTGCAGTGAGTAACCGTAGGCAAATTCAAGATTAATTTTAGGTACTTTCTTTGTATGGCATGTATAGACATGACAAACTTCATGTTCAACATACTCTGAATGAGGATCTGGGGCTTTGTAGTAAATTGAACCGTTTGATTCGGGATCTTGAATGAGATCCTTTTGCGACAAATCCAGTTCGCGATCTATGGTGCGGTAGAGAGTGCTAATATCCGATTCTATTTCTCCGTTTGTCATCAGCTGGTGCGATGAGACGGAAAGATCAAATACATTGTCAAAGACAGGATGCTTTCGATGTTGCAGGATTGCATAATCCCTGTAAAACACGGCAACTGTAATCGCGCGGTGAAGAATACTTTTTTTATGAGCTCCCCATTTTTCTACTGTGCTGAGGATATTGTCATGCTTATCAACATGAGCAATTTCTTGTTGTTCATCATAATAGCTCATGTGTGTATTGTACCAGCTTTAGCTTTATTTGTCAGCCTTTTCTTGTAGTTTTGACTTTATTTCATTGATGGAATCAGTGGTCTGATCGCCGGTAGGAGCGGGCGTATCAACTGATTCAAGCTTTTCCTGAACGGCTTTCACCCGGTCTTCGATACTTTTGGGTGCTTGTTCTTCATTATCAAGATCCATATGCATTTCTTTCTCTTCTTCTTCCTTCTTTGCGACATCGACCAGGACTTCGTCCTCTTCATCCTGTTCCTTTTTCATCTTGTCTTTCACTGCTTCTTCACGCTCTAGGATCTTTTGTATCAGTTTTGCTGCTTCTAGTTTTGCTTTGAGGTATACGATAAGTTCCTCACCTTTCAAATTGTTTATCAGAAAGATAGGGAGGAGATACCCGAGCTCATCCAAACCTTCCTGTTGTATGCGCTCATCAGGCGAAAGAATTTTGTTTAAGGTATTTGTGATATATACGATTTCCTGATCTACCCAGTCCTTGCGAGTTTGTATGGTGTCCGTTACCGGTACCTCTCCTTCTTCGTAGTGCTTTGTCCACATATCTTTTACTTCTTCATAATCTTCAAGGGAAATGCTTTGAGGTATAGAAATTGTCTTCTCGATATGTTTTTCCGGTTCGCTTGCGACTTCCATTTGTTTCTGCATGACATCACTAACCTGCTGAGGCTCCATCCCGGCTTCCTGTGCTACCTGTGCGACGATCTGATCAGATGAAATGACAGAGTCTGCCAGCGTGATGAGAACTGTCTGGACACTCGCTTTCGGTATTCCTGATGATTCATTAATTGTTTGTACAATCTTTTCGGATGGCTGATTGATGTTGTTTGCGTAGGTGTTCATGATATTTTTCACCTGTTGTGTCTTCAGCTGTGTCTGATTTGCGAGATTCTCGACAAATGATTCATTCTGGATCGCAGTCATCATGAGATTGTGTATGATTTTCTGAGATTCTGTCTCAGAAATATTGGATTGCTGTGAGACCTCTTTGACGATAGAAGTTGTCGGTCCGGCTGTTGTTGTCGTGACTGACTGAGGCATGGCGTTTGCAATTTTCTGAACATTATTTTCAGACAGGTTGGTTGTTTGTGCGATCTGAGTGACTGTCTCCGGGGCATTTGTCAGTATCTCCGAGGATGACTGCATAATGTTCTGGACTTGCTCTTGCGTCATATTGGTCTCCGTTGCAACGGATTTCACAAGCTCTGTCGGTGCTTCAGTCAGGTGCTGAGAGTAGCTGTTGTAAGCATTCTTGACGGTGGCTGCATCGATTTGTGTCGTTTGTGCAACCTGATTGATTAGTTGTTCATTGGATGCAAAAGTTTGGATGACGTTTGTGACATCCTCTTCACTCAGCGTAGTAGACGTAGCTGTGTCTGTAATGATGGTGTCCGCGACCGGTGTTGTATCGGCTTTTTGAGTGATTGTGGTCACGGATTGAGCAACTTGCTTAACAGTCTCAACCGGTGCATTCGTGACCTGAGTGATCTCCGTTTGATAGTTACTTGAATTGGATACGGCTGTTGCTGCGGATTGGATGATCGAGTTCACATGCTCTTCACTCACCTTTGTATCTCCCGCCACGGATTTGACGATATTGCTTGAAGATTCATTGAGATGAGTACTGAAAGACTGCAGGACGTGTGAGACTGTTTGCTGTTCCATATTTGTTTCTTCTGCGACCTGTGTCGTAAGGTTTGTATTTTGGCTAAAGGTTTCAAGGATCTGTTGGATCGTATTGCTTTCACTTGAGGATGTTGTTGCGATATGCTGGACAGCCGGCTGAGATTTGTCTTTCGACACTTCGACTGTCCTGCCCATTGACTGTGTGATCTTCTGGACGGTTTCTTTCTGGACATTGGAGGACTTGGCGATTGTGGTCTGTTCGCTTGTGGAATTTGCTACAGTTTGTGACACATTCTGCAAAATATTCTGGACCTGTCCTTCGTTGATTTGTGTTTCCTGCGCAATCTTCTGAGTAATATTCTCGGATGTTTGATTGAGATTGGTGGCATAGCTTTTGATGACGCTTGAGACTTCATGCTCCTGCATGTTGGTTTGATTTGCCACAGTCTTGATGGTTGTCGGATTATTGGCTATTTCATTGATGACATTCTGGATCGTTTTGGAGGTGACAGTCGTCTGACTTGAAGCTGCCTTGACGACTGTTGCGATTGCGGGCTGGTTCGTTTGTACAGTAGATACTTCAACTGCCTTTTGGATGACAGTCTGTACATCATGTGTTGAGACATTATTTTTCTCAGCGACTTCTTTGACTAGAGTATTATTCTCCATCACTTTTGATGTGTCGTGAAGAATCTGAGAGACAGTATTTCTTTCGACTTTCGTTTCCTGTGATATTTTCTCTACCAATCTGTTGGCGGGCATGCTCATATTTTTGACAAAAGACTGGACCACAGCTTTCACAACAATTGCCGGCTGTCCGCTTGGCGGTGCGATTTTCTCGATGACCTGCTCATTGGAAACAGCTGAGGTGAATGCTTGCTGTACCAGTTGTTCGACTTGCGGGGACGGTAATTGTGTGCTGGTAGCGACCGCCTGCACGGTGGATTCTTCACGTGTTACCGAGGAGCGGATGCTGGTCAGAACCTTTGTCACCTGCTTACTGTCTAGCTTCTCGACGGTTGCGATCTGTCTGAGCATATGTGCCTGCGAGCTGATTGTCCCTGCCTGCTGCAAAACCTGTTTGACGGTACTTACTGAAGTATTGTTTTCCTTTGCGATATTATTGACGACTTTCGACACAGGGCTATTTGATGTCTTATTGTATGAATTCAAGATATTATTTACGATTTGTGGTGGAGTATTGGTAGCTCTTGAGATTGATTCAATTGCTTTTGTATTGTTGGTAATATTCTTAGTGTAGGTGTTGGTGATTGTGGTGACTTTTTCTTTCGGTACATGTGTCTCTTCTGTTACTACTTGGGAAATAGTGACTGTTTGAGGTATTGATTTGATAATCGATTCACGGATCTTTGTTTTCTCTGATACAGATGTCGAGGTAGAAGCGAGAATCGTGCGGGCCATGGAATCATTTTTGATCGCACGGGCAAAGAGTTCTGAACGCAGATTCATGTATTGTTGTCTCTCTGCTGGTCTTGTCGCTTTCACGGGATTTGCAAGGTACGTAAGGTTTTGATTTACGACGCTTTGCATCTGTTTATTGGTCTCAACGCGAGCGATGTCCGTGATGCGGGATGCTGAGAGGTTAAGATTCTTGGCAAGGTCAAGTGTCATCGACTTCTTCATCTGAGCCAAAGATCCGAGCGATACTTTGATATCCGTTTCAATCGGGATGTTACGATCAAGCTTCATAGAAGGACTCGTAGGTCCGGTTGGTGTGGGACCCTTCGGCGGTCCGCCTCTCATATTGTCATACATGGCAAGAAGAATATTTTTCATGGCATAGATGCCGTCGCAACAGTAATCGCGGAATATTCTCAAAAGCCACCACGGGAAAAATGTGACGGCCCAAAGCATGAGAAGTGTGATGACATACTCGGCGAATGTATCAACATAGCTTCCGTTGTTTAAGGCGCTAATTGGTCGTGAATCAATTCCTGATCCGGCGTTGTATATCCTTTGGGCAGGGCCTCCGTACACTATGTTTATTCCGGTAGGGTAAATATACCCG
>CAYMVU010000037.1:0-10678 GCA_964394215.1 uncultured Gammaproteobacteria bacterium | reverse complement strand
ATATTTTTGAAAGACTTCAGTGACAGTCAGTTCCTCCCAGACGTCGAGTGAAACCTGTTTGCCTTTATAGATAATTTCTGTCGAACCATGCACTTTTTTTGCGACATATTGAAGCATTTCCAGCACTTCACCTGCCATGTATTTATAGTCTTTCTGCACTTTGTAAAGTTCCAGCATGGTAAATTCCGGCAGATGTTTCGGAGAGTTCGGTTCACTGTTTCTGAAAGAACTACCCAGATAATAACAATCTCCTATCCCTTCGCAAAGAAGGCGTTTGATAAATAATTCAGGTGAGGGTGTCAGATAAAGCTTTTCCTTTTGACGCATATATCTGAATTCCGTCTCAAATACTTCAAGATAACTTTCGGGGATAAGCGCCGGAGAAAGAACCGGAAGTTCAAGTTGCAAATATCCTTTCTTATCAAGGTATTCCTGAACAGCCTTCACTATAGCAATATATTCTTTGTAAGCGGAGATATGATCCCCGTGTGTCTTTATGTTCATGATGAAGTTACAATTCTTTCTTAAGCTCTTCTATCAGTTGTTTTGCTTTGCCGGAAAGTTTTGTCGGTATCACTATTTTGTACACGACATAATGATCTCCCCTTTTTTTTGAGTTTGGATAGGGCATACCCTTTTCACGAAGTCTGACTGTTGTTCCTGATTGTGTACCCGGTTTTATCTTCAGTTTTACTTCATCATCAATGGTTTTTATTTTGACTACATCACCGAGTGCGGCCTGAGGAAAAGATATTTCATGCTCTGTGATGATATCCTGCCCCTGTCTTTTAAAATGCGGATCAGGTCTTACTTCCACAACGACATCAAATTCAGAGAAGCGGATACGCGAGCCTGTATCTACTCCCGCCGGAACTTTAATTTTATGCTCCTTACCGTTTATAACTGTCGTCTTCGTCACCCCTTTGACTGCGTCGTCAAAACTGAGGTTCATTTGATAAACGGAACGCGGCTGCCTTTGAGATCCATATGGTGAACGTGCTCCGAAAAACTGTTCGAAAATATCAAACGGATCCATCCCTCCGAAATCAAAATCAAATCCCTGTCCCCCCATGTTGGTGTAGTAATACTGTCCGCCGAACGGTCCTTGCCCTCCGCCCGGTCCTCCTGCCGCTCTTGCTCCTCCTGAAGTATATGTCTGATGACCCATCTGATCATACATTTGTCTCTTTTTCTCATCTGAAAGGACACCATAAGCCTGATTTATCTCTTTGAATTTCTTTTCGGCATCCGGCTCTTTATTGCGATCAGGATGCCATTTCAGTGCAAGTTTACGGTATGCGGATTTGATTTCCTTTTGAGTAGCGTTTTTTGATACGCCAAGTATTTCGTAATAGTCTTTCATAGATATACAAATAAATGAGGGGCGAAAACGCGTTTTCGCCCCTCAAATTGTTTCAATGCTGTCTTATTCTACCACTTCTCCCTCTTCAACATCACCCTTCTTTTCATCGGTTTTCTTTTCTTCATCTTTTTTCTCAGATGATCCTGCTTGTTCGGACGACTGATTTTGATACGCTGCCTGACCGATTTGCTGTAGGGCGGTCGAAAGTTCGTCTGCCTTTTTGTCAATTTCTTCGGCGGTAGATTCTTCCTTTGCAACAAGATCTTTCAGCTCCTTGACGAGGGTCTCAACCTGTTCTTTCAATTTAGTCTCAAGTTTGTCACCGGCATCTTTTACTGCTTTTTCTGCTGTGTAGATCAAGTGCTCTGCCTTGTTTCTGGCTTCGACTTTTTCCTTTGCCTTTTTGTCTTCCTCTGCATGTTCTTCTGCTGCTTTCTTCATATTCTCAATTTCTTCTTCGGAAAGACCTGTTCCGCCTTTTATGGTAATGCTTTGAGATTTACCTGTTGCTTTATCTTTTGCTGTAACAGTCAATAGGCCGTTGGCATCCAGATCAAAGGTGACTTCAATCTGCGGAACTCCACGCGGAGCCGGAGGAATACCATCCAAAGTAAATGTACCGAGAGATTTATTGTCCCGAGCCATCGGTCGTTCTCCCTGAAGCACATGAATCTGTGTTTGAGTTTGATTGTCCTGAGCCGTTGAAAATACTTCTGATTTCGAAGTCGGGACAGTAGTATTCCTTTCAATAAGCGGAGTCATCACTCCTCCAAGCGTCTCTACACCAAGAGTAAGCGGTGTCACATCCAGAAGTACAACATCTTTCGCCTCACCGGTGAGAATTCCTGCCTGGATAGCTGCACCGATTGCAACTACCTCATCAGGGTTGACTGACCTGTTCGGATCTTTGCCAAAGAATTTCTTTACTTCTTCAATGATCTTGGGCATACGGGTCATACCGCCGACCATGATGACCTCATTGACATCTTTCGGTTCAATGCCTGCATCTTTCAATGCATCCCGTACCGGTCCGAAACTTCGCTGTATCAATTCGTCGACAAGCGATTCAAATTTTGCACGTGTGATTTTCTGGACAAGATGCAACGGCTGATTGTCCTGCACTGTGACATACGGAAGATTAATTTCAGCTTCCTGAGATGACGAAAGTTCGATTTTCGCCTTTTCAGCTGCTTCCTTCAATCTTTGCAACGCCTGTGTGTCTTTCCTTAGATCAACACCGTGTTCCTTCTTGAATTCATCAGCAATATAGTTGATCAGAGCCTGGTCAAAGTCGTCGCCACCCAGATGCGTGTCTCCGTTTGTGGCTTTTACCTCAAACACACCGTCTCCGAGTTCAAGAATGGTGATGTCAAAAGTGCCGCCTCCCAAATCATAAACTGCGATAGTATGAGCATGAGATTTTTCCAATCCGTAAGCAAGTGCTGCCGCAGTCGGTTCATTAAGTATTCTTTCGACCTCAAGTCCGGCAATCTGTCCGGCCTGTTTGGTTGCCTGCCTTTGTGAATCATCAAAGTAGGCAGGTACTGTAATAACTGCTTTTTCCACTTTTTCACCCAGATATGCCTCTGCATCTTCTTTAATTTTCTTGAGAATCATTGCAGAAACCTCTTCAGGAGAGTATTTTTTTCCTTCAACTTCAACTGCAACGCGACCTTCAGCGCCTTCAACAATTTTGTAAGGAAGAAAGTCCTGCTCCTTTTTAACTGCTTTATCATCAATTCTTCGTCCCATCAACCGTTTAATTGAGTAGATGGTTTTTGTAGGATTGAGGACAAGCTGTCTTTTAGCCACATCTCCGACAATTCTTTTGGTCGGATCGACCACAGAAGGGATGACATTGCGTCCTTCCTGAGAATAAATAATTTTCGGTTTACCCGCTTCCATGACGGCAACCGCAGAGTTTGTTGTTCCGAGATCTATACCGATTGTTTTTGCCATAAGTCTAAAATGAAATTATTAATACTGATTGCGTTATGATTTTTTACTTACCCGTACTTTTCCCGGCCTTATAACCTGCCCTTCCAGTTGATATGCCTTTTGTATGATATCTATAACAATATTGTCCTTTTTTCCTTCAACTACTTCGACAACTTCTGCATATTCTGGATTAAACTCATTGCCGAGAAGTTCAAGCTCTTGTACTCCCATCTCTTCCAATGCTTTTCTAAATGATGCGCTGATCATCTTCAAGCCGGGATCCTGGTTGAACACTTCTGCCTGATCGAGATTATCAAGAACTGGAAGAAGGGAATAGATCATATCTTTCTTAACAGATATTCTCATTCGCTGTCTCTCCTGGTTCATCCGATGTTCCAAGTTTTTATAATCTGCAAGAGCTCTTAAATATAGATTTTTATATTGCTCAATTTCTTTCGCATAGTCTTCATTTTTTTCTTGACTATCGGAAACTTCCTCCTGCACAGCATGTTCCGTCTTTTGAGTTTTTTTCATATTTCACTGAAAAATATATGTAATTTATTCCGAATACTCCTTTATGATGTCCTCGATAAGATGGGAAAAGAAACGCACCTGAGGAACTATAGTCTCATAATGTAAATGCTTCGGTCCCACTATCCCGATGATACCTCTTGTAGATGGTGTTTCAAAGTCACCGAAAATACTGGCACAGTTGTCAAAAACAGGGTCCCGAAAATCTTCCGGACCGAGTATAAAAAGTAAATCCTGATCAATAACCAATGCCTGACGCAGGATTTCCTCCCAGAAATTTATTTCATCCAATCTGTTGAACAAGGCTTTTGAAACATCAAGATTGAGAAACTCTTCCTGCTCCAGAATATGTCCGATACCTGCATAATATAAATCTCCGGAATTCGTAGCCACCAGAGACAGTAAACCGGTCCTCTGAGCCAAAACCCGTGCTGCCTGTGAAAGTACCCGATGCTTCTTCTGCCTTTCATCCCAGATACTATGCTTATATGCCACCTCATCTACTGTTGAGAGCTCTTTCTCCCGCATTACGTTTGTAATATAGAAACGATATCCTTTCGGAGAAGGAAGTCTTCCTGAAGAAAAATGCGTTTTCTGCAGATATCCTTTCTTCTCAAGAGATACCATTTCATTGCGGATTGTGGCAGGTGAAACACCAAGCTTGTATTTTTTTTCAATAATTTCCGAACCGACTGCCTGACCGGTTTCAGTATATTCCTTAATAATTGCCGTCAGTATATCGATTTGACGTTGTGTCAGCTCATCCATAAAGATTAAAAACTAGCGACTACTAAAGAAATTTGCTATACCTTTCGTCTTGCAGTCTTTTTTCAAGACAGGACAGACAATAGATCGTATGTAACTTTAATCAATTTCTTCAGTATTAGCATTAATATAGCAACTCTGCTAATGTCTGTCAAGTAGATATTAGTTCACAGGAAGACTGTTGACATCATCGTAGACAAGTTTTGATATCCGTTTGATAGTTGTGCTCAGTTTCTCCAGATCATCACCGCGTGTCATAACACAAAGAAGATATGGCCGCTCAGGATAATAAACAATCCCACAGTCATGGAGTTGTTTTACATCCTTGCCATCTTCGGTGGTATATCCCCGTTCTCCGAATTTGTGAGCTAGTAGAATGTTATTCGGAATTCCTGCTCCGAGAGCCTGATCATACTCTACCTGCGAAAGGAGACGCAATGCATTCTCCGAGTACTCTCGGGTGAGGTAAGTTGCGTTGTAAAGTATGCGGAAAAATGACGCATACTCTTTCACTGTCATAAAATCCTCTACACCCCGTACTCCGGGAATCGTAATGCCTAAGTCAACGTATACCGACTCAAAATCAGATTCTGGGATTTGCTTTACGAGCATAAACTGTGATTGATTGTCTGAATTGATGATCATTCGGGAGATTAGCTCATCAATTGTATATGTACTGTCCTCGTTCAATGATTCTGTGGGAAGTATATTCTGTTTCAGTTCTATCTCTCCAAAATCATCAGAATGATACTCAATCTTTTTGGATAATAACGCGGGATCTTTTTCAGCAAGCTTGTAGTATGCCATCATAACGGGAACTTTTAGAAGACTGGCGGGAGAAAAAGACTCTTTTTCATTTACCCCGACCCAAGCACCGGTATTCATATCCCTGAAGTATACGGAAACATTGGTAGCATGTTTTTCCCTCTTCTCATCATCTATGATATCTTTGATCTTGTACTCCATTTTCTTAAACGAGGTAAACTCATCGTTTTGAAAAAACTCACAATCGAGAATCGGATTAGTAAGAATACCGCTTGACGGATCGTGTTGTATTGATGAGAATTGATGTGTCTTCTTCTCAGTAATACTGTAAATCCGCAAGGCCATCACACCGATCACGATCCCTAAGATGAAAGTGGATGATAATATAATGATAGTTTTATACTTTCGAAGAAGGTTTACCATATAAGTGAGTTTACAATTTCAATTATAAAGAAACCCTAGTAGAAAACAATATATCAATTCACATCACTATGACACAAAAAGTCGGCGCACATCTGTCCACTGCAGGAGGTTATCACAAAGCTCTAAAAAGCATTCAAGAAAAAGGCGGGAACTGTCTTCAGATTTTTTCAAGTTCTCCGCGAACTTGGAGTCCAGCACAGGTGTCCGATACCGTGATTGCTGAGTTCGGTGATCTCAGAAAAAAACTGGCAATAGATCCCGTCTATTTTCATGCCTTATACCTTGTCAATCTGGCTGATCCATCAGTTACCGGAGAAAAATCAGTCACTGCTCTCATTCAGGAACTTCAACTTGCTGCAAAAATGGATGTGCGGGGAAGTATTGTGCATACCGGTTCATTCAAAAATAAAGATAAAACCTTACGGTGTCGCGATGAACAATACTACTCAACCCTCCTTGATAATATCCGAAAAGTACTTTGTGATACGCCTTCGAATACATTTCTCATTTTGGAAAATGCGGGAAACAGAAAAATCGGACAAACTATTGATCAACTTTCAGAAATTATTGAAGACATCAATGATCAGCGTATTCGGATATGTCTTGATACCTGCCATCTACACGCAGCAGGATACAGTCTCGCGGATGAAAAACAATTTGAATTATTTCTTGATGATTTTGATATGAAAATCGGACTAGATAAGCTGGAGGTAATTCATATGAATGATAGCCGTGACCAATTGAATGATCTGCGGGATCGTCATGAAAATATCGGAAGAGGGTTTGTCGGTATTGAAGTATTTCGGAATTTTCTCAATAACCCAAGAACAAAGCATATCCCGTTTATTATTGAAACACCCGGCTTTGACGGAAACGGACCTGATAAAGAAAATATTGACATCCTCAAAAGTTTGATAGCGCAATGAAGTATAATAATCCCATGCTACAACTCCCTGAAAAGATCCTAACGTTCATGCAGCAGTTTCGCGATCATCATTTCGAGATATACACAGTGGGCGGTACCGTACGGGGACTTCTGATGAATGCATCCGTCACAGACTGGGATTTTACGACAAATGCTAAACCTGAAGAAATCAGAAATCTGTTCCCGCATAGTTTCTATAATAATACGTTCGGAACAGTCGGGATTCCTGTTGAAATGGATGATACACCGGAAGTTTTTGAAGTAACTACTTACAGAAAGGAATCAGGTTACACGAACGCCCGACATCCTGATGAGGTGACATGGTCAGATAACGTCTTGGACGATCTTGCACGTCGTGATTTCACAATCAATGCAATAGCATATGACGGAGAACATATGATTGATCCATATAGCGGACAGGATGATATCAAGAAAAAAATTATCCGTGCGGTCGGTGACCCTGATATTCGTTTTGCAGAAGATGCCTTAAGATTGATGAGAGCGGTACGACAGGCATCTCAGCTTGGATTTGCAATCGAAGAAAGAACTTTTGACTCAATTCGAAAAAATGCTGAAAAAATAAAACAGATATCAGGAGAACGTGTTAGAGATGAATTTTTTAAGCTTCTCCTTTCACCGCATCCTGCAGAAGGAGTATTACTTCTGCGATCAACCGGTATCTTGCAATACATTTTGCCCGAAGTAGAAAAGAATTTTGATGTTGATCAAAAAAGTCCTGAACGACATCATATCTATGACGTAGGAACACATTTGGTCGAATCTCTAAGAAACTGTCCTTCAACTGACTTCATAACACGATTTGCAACACTGATTCATGATATCGGAAAAGCAGAAACATATCGTAAAGACCCTGAAACAAATATTATCACTTTTTATAATCACGAGGTAGTGGGAGAAAAAATGGCGGGAGTGATAGCCGACCGTTTTAAGCTTTCAAAAGAACAAAAGAAAAAACTGGTTCTTCTCGTCCGGCATCATCAATTTACCGTGTCTGAAGAACAGACCGATAAAGCAATCCGAAGGTTTATAAGACAGATCGGTGTTGAGAACATTGATGATATGCTCGCCCTGCGAACTGGCGACCGTCTCGGCTCTGGATCAAAAGAAACCTCCTGGCGTACCGAGCTTTTCAAGAAACGTCTTACCGAGGTACAAAAAGTACCCTTTACCGTACATGATCTTAAGATCACCGGACACGATGTAATGGATGTACTCGGAATAGAGCCCGGTCCGAAAATCGGAGATATTATGGATCAGATTTTCGAGGAAGTAGATGATGAAAAACTGGAGAATGAACGTGAAGCTCTTCTTGCCAGATTAAAAGAGATCAAAAGTACAGATCAATAATCGCCTTCTCATAGTCAATAAGTGTTTCCTCTCCATGCCCCGGCAATACTCTTGTTTCCGGAGGAAGTTTCAGAATGTGCTGCAGTGAATGCTTTAGTTCATCCTTATCACTGTATGAAAAATCATATCTGCCGATACCACCTTGAAACAAGGTATCACCGCTAAATAAAATACCTTGATCCTTAAAATACAGGCTGCTGCTGCCGGGTGTATGTCCCGGAGTATGCAGTACTTCAAATTGAAAATCATCAATATTGAATGCTCCTGCCGGTAAGTCCGCCGTAAGCTTTACGGGAACGACAGTCGGATCAAATCCCAAAAAATGCTTTGCAGTTTCAGACACTCGTTTCAGTAGAAACGCATCCTTTTTATTCATATGCAATGACAGATGAGGATATGAGAGTTGGATTTCTCCGACTGCCATCACATGATCGAAGTGACCGTGAGTGGCAATAATTCCTATGAGTTCCAGATTTTGGCGTTGGATTTGTTCAAGTATGAAGTCTGCCGAATCAGCAGGATCAATAAGCAGTGCTTTTCCGTCTTCTTCAAGGAGATAACAGTTTGCCTGCATCTGTCCCAGGGAAAAGGATTGGATGTTCATGATGAATTTTTCATTCTTCGCTTCTCAAGCCAGACTGCAACCGGTGTTGCGACAAACGGAGATGAATACGTACCTGTGATGGTACCTATAAGAAGAGCTACGGCGAAATAGCGAATTGTAACCCCGCCAAGGAGTACAAGTGCAAGAAGCATGAAAACAATGGTAAAAGAATTATTGAGTGATCGAACCATTGTATCAGTCAGCGCTTTATTGGCGTATTCTTCAATATGTCCCAGACCGTGTCGTTTTCGGTATTCTCGAATTTGATCAAAAACCACGATTGTATCGTGTACTGAAAACGACATAGCAGTCAAAAGAGCCGTGACAAACAAAGTATCGAGTTCCGCACCAAAAAAATGAGAAATGATTGAATACGTTCCCACAACAACAAGAACATCGTGAAGCATGGCAATAATTGCAGCAAGGGCAAAATTAACATTTTTAAACGCCCACGCGATGTAGAGCAAGATTCCGACTACGGCAATACCTGCCGCAATACCCGTTTTCCGTAAGGTCTCTGCACCGATTGTCGGGCCGACAGTTTCAGTCCTTATGACGGTAATTTCTGTATTTAGATTTGTCTGCAGTGTCTGCCGAAGAGCATCCTCTTTTTGCTCATCAATAGCAGCCAGTCTGATAAAGTAAACACCGGCAGAACGCTGCTCAAGAGTCACAATCTCTACCTCAGAATTTTCCAGAACTTCTCTTACCTGCTGTTCCGTAACTCCTGGCTCAAACTGATACTCCAAATTTGTTCCTCCTACAAAATCTATCGAATAAATATATCCCCACTGCCATACGGAAAAAAGTCCCAGCAAAATGACTGTTGTAGAGATCGCAGCATATATTTTCCAGTATTTTATAAAATCAAACATAGTCTATTTGTAGGTGTAAAAGGTTTTAATGAGACGATTGGTGATTACGACACCGGTGAACAAACTGGTGGCTACACCGATTGCCAGAGTCAGCGCGAAACCGCGTACTAATCCGAACTGCGGAAGGAACTCCCAGTTGAGAGGATTAAAAAGAATAAAAGCAACAAGGAGCGTTGTTATATTTGCATCCTTGATTGCATCAATCGCGCGCCCGAAACCAATTCGGATGGCCGATTCAAAGGATTTCCCTTTTCTCTGTTCTTCTTTTATTCGCTCAAAAATCAGTATATTCGAATCAACCGCCATACCGATTGAGAGAAGAAATCCCGCAACACCGGGCAAAGTCAAAACGATCGGGATGGAACGGAATATCGCAAAAGTTATGAGGCCATAAATAATCAACCCGATACCGGCAATCACACCTAAGCGTCCATAATACGCAATCATAAAGGCAAGCACCATCGTCAGACCGACTATTCCGGCAACCACACTCCGCTGAACCTCGACGGCTCCGAGTGACGGGCCGATACTTCTTTGCTCAACCAGTTTGATCGGAAGGGGAAGTGCTCCTGAGTTTATGGCAGTTGCAAGCTGTTTAGCATCATCGACTCTAAAACTACCGGAAATAACGGCGTTCCCGTCGCGGATTTCCTGCTGGACGACCGGTGCTGATATGAGCAGTTCATCCAAATATATCCCGACAGGCTCACCGACATTACGCTTCGTAATCTCAGCAAATTTCTTTTTTCCTTCGGCCGTGAAATTCAATTGTACCTGCGGCTGTCCGTTTTGCTGATCAAACACGACAGTTGCCTTAGTGACATCCTTTCCGGTCAAGCCCGTTTCTTTTTTCAGATTCAAGAATGCAAGACCTGCACTTTGTGTAGCCTCTTCGTCAGTCTGATCTCCTTTTTCTTTGAAATGAAGCTGTGCAGTCTGTCCGATCAGAGCGGAAGCTTGAGCGACATCTGTCACTCCGGGAAGATCCACTTCGATCCGATATATCTCTCCTGATTGGACTGTACGGACTACCGGTTCAGAGACACCGAACATATTGACACGACGCTCAATAATATCACGTGCTGAAGTCAGAGCGTCTTCCAGATCAGCTACTGAGACAT
>CAYMVU010000036.1:0-10924 GCA_964394215.1 uncultured Gammaproteobacteria bacterium | reverse complement strand
AGCAGCAGGATTCACACTTCCGGCAGAAAATCGTGATGTTTTTATCAAAAAGGCGATTGCGAAAGCGTCCAAGCAGCTTTCGGATGACGATCTTGAACGGATCGTACAGGCTGATATGAGAATCCCTTTAAGCAGTTTGTCTATTCGGTTATCCCGCATGATCGATACTCTTGCACCGTTTGGTGTCGGGAATCCTAAGCCGGTATTTGTAAGTGAAGCAGAGCTTTTACATGCAAAAACATTGGGTAAAAATCGGGATCATCTGAAACTATCTGTAAAACAGCCCGGTGTACGATCAATCCCGCTTGATATGATAGCTTTCGGGCAGGCATCTATATTTCCGGAGCTTTCTAAGAATCAAATTGTTCAGGTTGTATATCAACTTGACATCAACAAATGGAACGGAAATGAGAGCTTACAGGGAATAGTGCAGAAGGTTCTCTTATAATTCTTACAATTTCTTGACACCAAATCTAATAAGTGAGTTATAATAGTTCTGGAATCTTCATTACATAATTTTATGTCATACCTATGTGGAAAGCAGTAATTGCAGTCATAATCGTAGCTCTTATCGGAGCTGGAGGATATTTATATTATCAATCAACCAGAACAACGACACCCGTCGCTGAGACTTCAACAACACCGACGCCGGAAGAGATTGCGACACCGACACCTGAAGAAGTTGACAAAGCTCAATATTCAATCGAAATCCAAAACGGAAGCGGCATTGCCGGTAAAGCAGGCGAAGTTCAGCAGTACCTTGAAGACGAAGGGTTTACCGTGAGCGGAACTGCAAATGCCGATAGTTATGACTATGAAGCAACTGTTATCTACGCATCTTCTGATGTCGATTCGGCATGGTTGGAAGAGCTTCGTAATGTGATCGGTGAAGAGTATGACGTCGAAGGCAGCATTGAGGAACTTGATATGGAAACCAGTGCTGATGTTGTTGTGATCGTCGGGAAGAACAATGCTGACGGCGAATCTATGGTTCCTGAGGAGGAAGAAGAAACCGATGTAACTCCGACAGAAGAACCGGAAGGCACCAGTACTCCGACACCAAGTCCGACTGTGAGTGAGTAATTACATCTTCTCAACAGCCTCAATGCCGAGGAGGGAAAGTCCGTGTGAAAGGACTGTTGATACTTTTTGGGTGAGAAGCATTCTGAAGTTTTTGATACCTTCATTCTCTTCTTTTAGTATCTGATGTTTCTGATAAAACAGATTGTACTTCTGTGACAGATCATAGAGATATGTTGTGATGTAATTTGGTGCAAAATTTTCCGCTGCGTCCTGTACGACTTCAGGATATTTGATAAGAGTACGAAGGATTGCAGTTTCTTCGTCATTCAGTGAGAGAGATCCCTCGAACTCGTTTGGGATAACTTTTACTTTATTCAAGACGGACTTACAACGGACATAGGTATATTGGATATACGGCCCTGAGTTTCCCTGCATGTTCAGGATTTCATCCCAGTCAAAAACGATATCCAGATGAGAGCTTCTTTTCAGATCATTCCATTTGAGAGCGCCTATTCCGACTTTTTCAGCCGCTTCTTCATTCACCTTATCTTTTGCTAAACCTATAGCCCGTCTCGTCGCCTCCTCGAGTACATCCTCAAGCCAGATGGTATTTCCTTTTCTCGTGGACATTTTCATATCCTTGAAGCGATACATACCGTGTTTGATATGGATACGCTGTCCTTCTTTGGTCCAGCCGAGCATTTGCTCAAGCTCAAAAATCTGCCTGAAATACAGTGCCTGTTCGGCACCGACTTCGTTGATGATCATGACATCCCGGCCGTAACGCGAATTCTCAAGGCGGAACTTATCGGTTGCAAGATCACGGGTGGAGTACAGTGTTGCCCCGTCCTGTTTGATGATCATAAGAGGCGGCAGTTTTTCATCGGGATAAAACACAAGTTCAGCTCCTTTACTTTCTGTAAGAAGCTGTTTTTTGCGAAGTTCATCGATCACCGGCTGCATTTTATCTTCAAAAAATGACTCTCCGTATCCCCTTCCGTCATTTTCGGTAAATGAGATGCCGAGCTTTTCATAAATCTTGTTGAACTCCTTCCATGACCAGTCAATACATTTTTTCCAAAGACGACGTGCTTCTTCATCACCCTCTTCAAGCCTCTTGAACCATTTTCTTGCCTCGTCTTCAATCTGTGGGTCTTTTTCAGCTTCTTCATGGAATTTGACATACAATGCAACCAGCTCTTTCACCGGATTTTCGGATTGCTCAATTTTCTGCTCGTCTGCCCAGGTCTTTATCGCATAAATCTGTTTCCCGAACTGAGTCCCCCAGTCTCCGAGATGGTTATCCCGAAAGACGGTCGCGCCCGTGGCTGATAAGAGGTTGGCGACTGCATCACCGATGATTGTTGATCTGAGGTGTCCTACTGTAAACGGTTTGGCGATATTCGGCGAGGAGTATTCTACAATTATTTTCTTACCCTGATATATTATGTTATTTCCGAAAGAAGAATCAATATTAACAAGAGTATTCAGTAGTTTATCTTTTGCAATCCAAATGTTGACAAATCCCGGCTTCATCACTTCTACTTTATCGATTAATTCATCCGTTTCAATACCGTCTGCGATTTCCTGGGCGATCTCCATCGGATTTCTTTTTGTAGTTTTTGCCAGCTGCAAAGCGATTGACGTCGAGTAATCACCGAAGGATTCCTGTGAAGGAGAAGAGATGTTCAGTGCAGCGGCTGAAAGTCCGATTTTCTGCAAGACCTGTGCTACTTTTTGATTGATTTTTTCCTTAGTCATGAGTTCAATCATACCATACATATGACGAGAAATGTATGACAAACCGCACCACTACAGCTTAAATTCATCATTCCTCTTTGGCGACACCGATTTTACGTGCGATAACAGGAGTCAGAGGAGGTTCGAGAATGAGAGTAAGAAGAATGATCCACATGCCGATCGCGATGACAAAGTCTGACTGGATGATATCAAAGGTTGCGGCAATGACAAGAAGGATAGCGGCAATTATACCCGTCTCACGGATGAAACTCAGGAACACAAGATCCCTGATGTTAAAAACACCTTGATACCACCACGGGGCAAGAGATATAAATACCACAAACGGCCGTAAAACAAACATGAAAATAAATCCGGCTGCGATGCCGACAGGAGCGAGCTGTATCAGTGTGGAGATAGGCACAAGCGCTCCGAGGATGATAAAAATAAAAGGCTTAATCAGGTGGTTTAGGATACTTTCATAGAAATGTGAAACTTTTTTTATTCCTCCTATGACATCTGTCAGGAGTCCGCTGACAAATGCTGCCAAGAAACCGGCTCCGCCGAGGATATTCCCAAGTACAAATGTAAAAATCGGAACCGAGAGAACCAGTGCCGGATCTGCTTCTTCCTTTTTATCCTGGCCGTAATAAAATCTTCTGATCAGAGTAAATCCGAAATACCCGACCAGAATACCTGAGATAATCTGCAATGCAAACGCGTCATAGGTGCTTTTTTGCAGAAGAGGGACAAAATACGGAATAATTCCCGACTGTATGGCGGGAGCTGATATCAGCGCAAGAAGCAGAAAGCGGGTAAAGATACTGCCGCTGACATCAGTGAGCGCGGATTCTGAGATTGCGATCTGTTTCAGCTGAGGACGGGTAAATTTCAGTGTTTTGAGGGTAGGGATGATAGCTGTCGGATCGGTTGAGGAAAGCGCGGCACTGAGAATAAGAATAGAGGGGATGAGTGCAGGTGTGAAGTTCCCCATGATATTCATAAAGCCGTACATGACAAAAGCGAAGCCGACCGATGTGATGATAACTCCCAGAAATGACAGTACTGCGATCGGCATGAACCATTTCTGAAAATTTTTAAACGGGATCTCCAAACCGCCGGCAAAAAGAATGATAGCTCCGAAGACTTCCATAAGTATTTTCAAACTCTCAACATCTTTCGTAAAAAATCCAAGGAAAGGCTGTAGTGCCATACCGGCAAATATAGCCCAGACAAATGACGGAATAATTGTTTTCGGGGCGATCCGATTGATGTAATATCCAATAAACAGCATTGAGCCTATTACAAAAAGCTGAAAGTCTGCTTCATGCATAAAGTGACTTTCCTGACTCAAGAATGAATGGGCGATAAGGGAGAGGATGCTCAAAAATATGATTAGCGTGATGTAAGGGATAAAAGAACGAAGTTTTTTTCTCATATCATACAGTCATCTTAGCACACATTTCATATCGTTGGCAATGTGACTGTATTGCAAATCGAGTTTAAGTTGATAGAATAGAGACACGCATATGAAAAGAAAATTGACTGTGATCGTTGCACTCGTTGCAGCATTTCTCCTATTTATTCTTATCCGGTTCTTTTTGTTCGAGAAAACAAATCAAATGGGACGAATAAAAGTCCTGTCATCTCCAACAGCCGGTGTTTTTGTTAACGATGAACCGAAAGGTAAAACACCGTTTGAAGAAAAATTACCACCCGGTGAATACACGGTAAAGCTTATCCCGGAAGGTGAAGACAGCAAGACAGTATCATGGGAAGGCAAAGTCACTGTACATGCCAATACACTTACGTATATCAGTCGCGAACTCGGGACATCTGATCTCACGTCAGCTGGGGAGATACTGACCGTCACCAAGATGGAGAAGAAGCCGGACGGCGAGACCGGTGAAGTATCAGTCGTGACCGACCCTGCAGGATCGATCGTGTTTCTTGATAATGATGAAAAAGGGATAGCTCCTCTAACTTTAAAAGACGTCCCTGCGGGAGAACACGAATTGGCAGTATACTTGCCGGGTTTTTTCAGACGGACTCAAAAAATTAACGTTGCGAAAGGGTATTCAGTCGATGCTTCCTTTAAACTCGCACTTGATAAAACCCACAAAACGCTTGAACAGGAACTGAACGAACAGCAAAAAGAAGCTTCAGAATCGGCTGACACTGACGAAGAAACCGCGTCAGAAGAAGATTCGGACACCAAGTCTGCAAGCACAACATCTGAAAATACACTTACGATCTCTGATACACCGACAGGTTTCCTCAATGTCCGGGATGAGCCATCTACAGCCGGTACTCAGATCGATCAGGTCAGTCCTGGTGATGAGTATGAATACACTGATGAGCGGAACGGCTGGTATCAAATCAAACTTTCAGACGGCACCGAAGGATGGGTATCCGGTGACTACGTTGATGTAAACTAATCAGTTATCCTTCCAGACGATTTTGTTGTAGAAGAAGTAGGAATAAGGTATGACAACAAGTACTATGATCATGATCTTGTAGATGATCCAAGAATGGAACTCCAATGATCCGATGTGCAGAATATGATCTCCGAAAATCGCCAATGCCAGCCACATACCAGCGCCCTGAATTATCACTGATCCTGATGAAACAAGATTGAATTTCAGGAGGCTGAATAATAAGGATGTGGATCTGCGGATACGCTTGTGGGCAAAACTCCAGTAATTATTAAACATAAAATTAGAGATAATTGCGATCTCCGCGCTCATCATATTGGCAAGAACTTTGGGAATAGTAAATGTGTGGATAAAGAGATAAGCCAGGCTGAAATCGACGATAAATCCGATTCCTCCCACTACGCAAAATTTGACAAACGGAGAGTGCTGTATCACATAAATGAATGTCTGAACAATGTATTCAAATGAGTTGATTTTCGAGACACCTTCTTTGCGGTCCTTGAAATTGATAGGTACTTCTTCTATACGTGCCTTCGAAAGGATGGCATTATCAAGGAGTGCCACCTGAAAAACATACCCTGTGTATCCTTCGAGTTTTGACAAATTGTCTCTGAGTACCCATGCTTTTATCGCTCGGTATCCGGTGGTCCAATCAGTAATACGGAATTTCATATATCCGATCCTGATAAACCAATTGGCAAAGAAAGAAAAGATCTTTCGATGGAGTCCCCAATCCGAAGGGATAGAGCCGCCCGGACGATATCGTGAGCCAATGACAAAATCCGCGCCTTTCTCAATTTCCTTCAGAAACTCAGGTATTTTTTTTGGATCGTGTGAAAGATCCGCATCCATCTCAAAGAGTACAAAAGGCTTGATTTTTTCCAAACTTGTTTGGAAACCTTCAATATATGCCTTCCCTAATCCTTCTTTTTTGGTGTGAATAACGTGGAGATTGCGGTACTTTTTTTTATTGGAGTTGTACAAGTCTTCAACGATTTTTCCCGTATGGTCAGGTGAGTCACTGTCCACAACAACAATGTGGATCTCCCAGTTGTTGATCGTTGCCGCGATATCAAAAATCTGATTGATAAGTTTTTCGATATTGTGTGCTTCGTTGTATGTGGGTAAAACAATGACTGCTTTTTTCATATTAGTTATACGAGAGCATTTCTGAAATATTCAATTGTTTTTGTAAGCCCGTCTTCAAGCCGCACCTCGGGTCCCCACTGAAGAAGCTCTTGAGCTTTTGAGATATCGGGTTTTCTTTTTTTCGGATCATCTTGTCCGATCGGATGAAACACAATCTCTGAGTTTGACTGTACCATTTTTTTAATTATTTCCGCAAGTTCTTTTACGGTTTTTTCATTGGGGTTTCCTACATTGATTGTTTGTCCTTCGATTTTCTCAGTCTCACCGAGTGCCACGAGCCCCTGTACAAGGTCTGAAACATAACAAAATGATCGTGTCTGTGAGCCGTCTCCGTAAATTGTTATCGGTTTTCTCTGAATGGCCTGTGTTATAAAGTTTGAAACAACGCGGCCGTCATCAAGCTCCATGTTCGGTCCGTACGTATTGAAAATACGGGCAATTCGGACATTGGTCCCGTATTTCATATGATATGTCATCGTCATTGCCTCAGCATATCGCTTGGCTTCATCGTAACATGATCTTTCACCGGACGGATTCACGTTTCCCCAGTATGTTTCTTTTTGCGGATGTTCTAGCGGATCACCGTAGACCTCAGAAGTTGAAGCCAGAACGATCCGGTCACAGTTTCCGGCACGGGCAAACTCTAGCAGATGATAGCTTCCCTGAGCATTGGCCAACATTGTCTCAACCGGATGTTTTTTGTACTGGACGGGAGATGCGGGAGAAGCAAGATTGTAAGCAATATCGATATGAGGGATATCTTTCAGATCATATATCGCAACATCCTGTTCGATAAATATGATACGCTCAGACGGGATGTCAGAGAGATTGTTTTTGTTTCCGGTAATAAGGTTGTCTACAACCCACACTTGGTGTCCCTCATTTGCGTAGTGTCTCGTCAAATGAGAACCGATAAATCCCGATCCTCCCGTTATGAGAATATTCATACTGCGTTTCTTCCGGTAGAAATATAAGTAAATCCTCGATCTTTCATTTCCTGAGGCTGATATAGATTGCGGCCGTCAATGATAAGCGGGACATTCAAGGCCTTCTTTACTTTTTCCAGGTTCGCCTGCTTAAATTCATTCCATTCGGTAAAAATGAGTAGTGCATCGGCGCCTTCCGCTGCTTCATAGATGTCATCAACATATCTGATTTTGTCTCCGATTGTCCGCCGGACATTGGCCATTGCGGCAGGATCAAAAGCCGTTATTTCATATCCCATTTTCAGTAAATCTTCAATGATATACACGGCGGGTGCAAAACGGATATCATCCGTATTTGGCTTAAATGCAAGACCCCACGCGGCAAGTTTTTTGCCTTTGACGTTGGCTGTTACTTTTTGAATAAAGTTTTCCCTGACCGTTTTGTTTATGCGTTCGACTGCATCCAGAAGTCCGGTATCGAGCTTAAGACGTTTACCGGTTTCATTCAAAGCCATGACATCTTTGGGAAAGCATGATCCTCCGTATCCGATTCCGGCACTCAGGAATTTGTGGCCAATACGGTTATCAGCACCGACTGCCTTTGTTATTGTTTCGATATCTCCGCCTGTTTTTTCTGCATAAAGAGAGATGAGATTTGCAAAAGCTATTTTGGTTGCGAGCATTGCATTGGATGCGTATTTGATGATCTCGGCACTTGCAAGATCAGTAATCACTCGTTCTCCCGGAAGAGGTTTATGGACTTCAAGAAGTTTTTTTACTGCTTTTTGTGATTTTGCTCCGATGACGACACGATCAGGGTAGACCGTATCGCTTATGGCTGTTCCTTCGCGTAAAAACTCAGGACAGGACGCGACATCAACTTCAGCGCCTTCAGGCTTGACTTTATTCAGAATCTCTTCCACTTTAAGATTTGTCCCGACCGGCACGGTACTTTTACATGAAACGACCGTGTATCCTTTTTTTAAGTTTTTCCCGATGTTCGTTGCGACATCAAGAACTGATGAGAGGTCAGCTTCACCTGTAGAAGTGGGCGGTGTTCCGACTGCGATAAACACGACATCTGATTCGGGAATGGCTTTGTCGTAATCCAAAGTGAAATGTATACGGCCTGCCTGGAGGTTTTTTTGGAGGAGTTCTTCAAGGCCGGGTTCGTAGATAAGCGGGTCTCCGTTTTTCAGTCGTTCGATTTTGTCCGGCGTACGTCCGACTACCCATACATTATTTCCGAAGTCGGCGAAGACGCAGGCTGTCACAAGGCCGACATACCCGTGACCTATAAATGTTATTGTCATAAAAGTAAATGATACTCCACGCTCATCAGAAAAGCAAGGTTTTTACATTGGTGCATCAACATGTGACATACTGATGATGATTTGAAAAAACTTGCGTGACGGTACTATACTACACATGTTAGTGGTTCTCAATTATTATGCCATATCATATCTGTGACGCGGTCGTAGTCGGCTGTATGGATTTCCGTTTCAAAGATTTTATGAGAACTTTTTTTGATAGTTATCTCAAAGGTAAGCAGTACGATACGATCCGTTATGCGGGAGCGACAAAAGAATTATTTATGGTCTTAAGCCAGATTGACATCTCCGTCCGACTTCACAAGATTAAGCAGGTCGTACTTGTCCATCATGAGGACTGTGGGGCATACGGAAAAGAGGGAAACTTCGAACGCCACAAGATGGATCTTCTGAAGACCGAAAAGGTATTGAATACTCTCTACCCCGAACTTGCCATTGATCTTTTTTACATGAGAATGGACGGTTCGTGTCAGCAGATCATCGATGGGAAGACAAAGGAAAAAAAGTCTATACTTACTTGAGATGCGCCAATCCTTCCTCAAATGTTTTCATCGGAGTAAACGTATTTTTTGATGTCATAACGATAGAGTACTGCGGTCTTGGTGCTTTTCCTTTCATATATTCCTTGTAGGTTATCGGCATGATGAGAGATTCCGGTAAATCATAATGTTTTGCAATTATCGTTCCGACCTCAAAAGGTGTATATGATTTTCCTCCGACCAGATGATAGATGTCAGGTCGGTAATTGGAAGCTAGATAATCCAGTCCAGCTGCAATATCATCAATGAACGTCGGTGTCATCGCTGAGTCGGCGATCATCGTAATCGGTTTATTATGTTCAAGTACCTGGCGGAGACGCTGGACAAAATCCGGTTTTTTTGCGGATGGATATCCATAAGGATAGCTTATTCTGACAATCATGGCCTGATTCTGCAGTATCTGTTCACCTTCATATTTCGTCTGCCCATAATACCCGATCGGATTCGGTTTGCTTTTTTCA
Organism: uncultured Gammaproteobacteria bacterium; assembly: GCA_964394215.1. Taxonomy (GTDB): domain Bacteria; phylum Patescibacteriota; class Microgenomatia; order UBA1406; family GWC2-37-13; genus UBA1450. The sequence continues at coordinate 1,323 of CAYMVU010000036.1, read as the reverse complement.
TCAAAAGGAGGGATTTTACCGTCAAACACAAAATCGGTGGATACATAGATCATTTTTTTTCCCATGTCAGAAACCACATCAAACAGATTTTTAGTTCCTTTTACGTTCACATCATAAGCCTGTTCCTTTTCGATCTCAGCTCCGTCAACGTTTGTGTATGCGGCAAGGTGAAGCAGAATATCGTACTCGGTTTTTCCCAGTACAGAAGAAACTGTACTTTTGTCAGTGATATCAAGATCCCGACTTTCAAACGGGATCACCTCATGCTTTTTTTTCAACAGCTCAACGACCCTGGATCCGACCAGTCCGTTTGCGCCCGTTATTGCTAATTTCATTGATTATATTGATTCTGATAATATTCCTGATATGCACCGGATTTGACATCTTTCCACCAGTTTTCATTTTCGCGGTACCACTGAATGGTTTTTTCGATTCCCGTTTCAAAATCATACTGCGGCTCCCAGCCCAACTGTTCTTTCGTACGACTCCAGTCGATGGCGTATCTTCTGTCATGTCCGGGGCGATCTTTGACATATTCGATCATTTCTTCGCCTTTTCCCATGATGGCCAGGATTTTTTTAATAGCGTCTAAGTTTGAGATATCATCGGTCAGACCGCCTACAAGATATGTTTCTCCGATTGTTCCTTTGGTGAGAATGGCATCTATAGCCCGGCAATGGTCTTCGACGTACAGCCAGTCGCGAACATACAGGCCGTCACCGTAAACCGGTACTTTCTTTCCTTCAATAATATTTGTTATTGCAAGCGGAAAAAGTTTCTCGGGAAAATGATACGGACCGTAGTTGTTTGAGCAGTTTGAAATTGTTATGGGTAGACCGTATGTTGTGTGATAAGCTCGGACCAGATGATCTGAACCTGCTTTGGAGGCTGAGTACGGGCTACGGGGATCGTATGGTGTGTCAACATGAAATTTGTCATCCGTGCCGAGTTCGAGTGCACCGAATACTTCATCGGTTGAGATGTGGTGAAATCTTTTGTTACCGTTTTTGAGAGCGGATTCAAGAAGTACTTGAGTACCGAGAACATTTGTTTTTACAAACGGGGTGGCGTCCTGTATTGATCGGTCGACATGGCTTTCCGCTGCAAAGTGGACGACAGTATCAACGGTTGCCATGACCTGATCTACAGCAGTACGATCACAGATGTCACCCTTTACAAACGAATAGTTAGGGTTTTCTTCAACCGGTTTCAGATTTTCCAGATTTCCGGCATATGTCAAAGCATCGAAGTTGACGATTCGGTCTTCGGGGTGCTGACGCAACCAGTAATGGATGAAGTTTGCGCCGATAAATCCGGCTCCGC